>QMUI01000224.1 GCA_003660485.1 Thermococci archaeon
CTTGCAACGTAGCTTGCCCCAGCTGCTGCAACGGTTTCCGCTATTTTTAACGGATGTTCAACGTTCCTGTAAGGTGTTGTCGTTGTTATAGCTCCAAAAGGAGTCGTTGGGGCCACCTGACCACCCGTCATGCCATAGACGAAGTTGTTAACTAAGATCACAGTTATATCTATATTCCTCCTCGCCGCATGGATCAAGTGGTTTCCACCTATGCTCGCCAGATCACCGTCACCGCTTATCACTACCACGTACTTATCCGGTAACCCAACCTTAACGCCAGTTGCGAAGGCTATTGCTCTCCCATGGGTCGTGTGAAGGGTGTCAGCCAGGAAGTAGGGTGAGGCTATCCAAGCTGAACAGCCTATACCACTCACCACTATAAGATCCCTGGGATCGATCTTGAGTTGATCAATGGCATTGGCAAATGCGTTCAGAACTGTACCACCACCACATCCCGGGCATAGAGCAGTTGGCAAGGCTTCCTGCCTCAGATACTTGACCATAGGATACTTAGAATAGATCTTAACCATCAAGCAACACCCCTAATCTCCCTCAAAATTTCCTCAACCGTTAATGGAACTCCCCCGATCTTATTAACTCCTCTCAGAATCACGTCATCGTTAACGAACCTCTGAACCTCGAGGATCATCTGGCCAAGGTTCATCTCAGGAACGAGAATGGCCCTCACTTTCTTCCCGAGCTCTCTCATTCTCTTCCCAGGGAAGGGATGAACGGTCTTGGGGACAAACAAGCCCGCCTTTATGCCCTCTTCTCTAGCCTTCAAAACTGCTCCAAGCGAGGGTCTAGCTGAAACTCCCCAGCTCACCACCAATATTTCTGCATCGTCAGTGTAGTACTCCTCGTACTTTTCATACACATCTTTATTCTTCTCTATCTTCCTGTGAATCCTCCTTACGAGCCTATCATGCACCTCCGGAGTGTAAACATCCCTAAGGCCATTCTCCTTGTGAGTTGAACCTGTAACGTGGGTGAAGTAGCCGTGGCCGAAGAGGGGCATCGGCGGTACCCCATCACCGTGTGGATCCCCAAAGGGGAGCTTTGCCTCCTCCTCATTCTGAGGCAACTTCCTATAAGTTATTTCCACCTCATCGGGATCAGGAATCCTTATCTGCTCCCTAGTGTGTCCGAGTATTCCATCAAACAAAACAACAACTGGAGTTCTAAGCCTTTCAGCAATGTTGAAGGCCCTTATCGTCTCCCAGAAGGCATCCTCAACGCTTATAGGGGAGAGAGCAACGATCGGATGATCACCATGAGTGCCCCACCTCGCCTGGAAGAAGTCTCCCTGGGCACCCTTCGTTGCTTGACCTGTGGATGGACCGCTCCTCTGAACATCAACCAAAACGAGAGGAGTTTCAGTCATTACAGCGTAGCCAAGATTTTCCTGCATTAAGCTGAATCCTGGACCAGAGGTAGCTGTCATGACCTTAAAGCCAGTCCAAGAAGCACCTATCATTGCGGCGATGCTCGCAATCTCGTCCTCCATCTGAAGGTAGTAACCCCCAACTTTAGGTAGCTCTCTGGCCATGGTTTCAGCTATCTCACTCGAGGGGGTTATTGGATAGCCGGCGTAGAACCTACAGCCAGCGAAGATCGCACCGTAAGCTACAGCTTCATCTCCCATCATGAAGTAGTTGCCCGGCTTGTATAGCTTCCTCAACAACTCCTTTTGCTCAGGCTCGTCACCCCTAATTATCATCTCTACCACCTTACCGCAATAGCAAAGTCTGGGCAGAGTAGCTCACAGAGCTTACACCGAACGCACTTCTCGGCATGAACCGGGACTGGATAGTGCACTCCCTTCTCGCTGAGCTCCTTGCTCCACTCGAAAACCTTCCTGGGGCACATCTCAACGCATATTCCGCAACCCTTGCAGAGAAAAGTATCGACACTTATCTCAACATTCTGAGCCTTCCCTATGACAAGGTACCCCTCCTTAGTAACCCGGGTCGAACCTTCGACGTTTGCCATATCGATCACCTGCAATCCCCTAACAGTTTTTACATTTGTAAACCATTTAAATCTTTCGTGAGTGAACCGAACGTTTAGAAAATAAAGTTGTTAGCTTTTCAATAGGCCAGAATTCATGAAACTTTAGCAATTTTTTGTTTTATTCTGCCAAGGGGTTCGAACTATTTGACCAAAATTAGTCAAGATTACTTAGATGTTCCAGATACATTTGAATGCATTTTCTTGAACTTAAATCCTTATATACGGATGGGGAAATCTCAGAGGGGGAAAGACATGTTCGGAAAGCTTAAGGAAAAATTAAGGTCATTTGTAAAGAGGGTTGAGGAGAACGTTGAAAAGGAGGAGAAAGAAGCTGAGAAAAAGGGATTACTGGATAAGCTATTAATGGTTGAAATAAAGGAGAAAGATGTCGATGAGGCACTGGATGAGCTGGAACTCGAGCTTTTAGAGGCAGATGTAGCCCTAGAAGTAGTTGACGCCCTTAGGGAGAAGATAAAAGAGAAATTAGTTGGCAGGAAAGTTAGGATAGGAACCAACAAGGAAAAAATCATCGAAGAAGCCGTCAGAGAGGCCATATCCGAAATACTTGAGACGTCTAGAAGGATAGACCTGATAGAAGAGATAAAGAAGGCCGAGAAGCCGTACGTAATAATGTTCGTCGGATTTAATGGCTCAGGAAAAACGACCACAATAGCGAAGATAGCGAACTGGCTCAAGAAGAACGGCTTCAGCGTTGTGATAGCGGCAAGCGACACCTTCAGGGCTGGAGCAATCGAACAGTTAGAGGAACACGCCAAGAGAGTTGGAGTTAGGGTTATAAAGCACTCCTACGGCGCGGATCCGGCTGCAGTTGCCTATGACGCTATTCAACACGCTAAAGCTAGAGGTATTGACGTTGTCCTCATAGATACCGCTGGAAGGAGCGAGACTAACAGGAATCTCA
>QMUI01000225.1 GCA_003660485.1 Thermococci archaeon
CTTCTGGGATGCAGTCGTATTCAAGGAAAATGGTGGCCTCTACTTCCTCTATGACGGGCCAAAAGATATCTTCGAGAAGTACATAGTGCCCGCAATGAACTTCCTTGGAGACCACGGCATTGGAGGAAAGGGAACCTGGGGTTACGGATTGTTCGTTCCGGAAATAACGGAAGTCTACATAGACGAGCCCCAAGGAAACGCCTTCGTCACTTTATCCCCGATGTACCCGAGGAATGAGAACTCACTGATCCTATGGAAGGTCGAGAAGATCGGGGGATGGAGTTGGGGAATGAGAAGGCCAAAGGTTCCAATGGTTTCGGAAGGATCGGTAATCAGGGGCGACCCAGGGAGAATGATCGAGTTTGATCTAGGCCTTCCGTTTAAGGTTTACGTGAACGGAAAGGCCTTCCCAGTTAAGGCCGAAGCCCCGGGGGATGCTTTATGAACGTTCTAACTCCACTCCACGTAGGAAATGGAAACGAGCTCACTCCAGTAGACTTCTATCCCCGGGAGAATGAAATACTTGTCTTGGACGTTGGAAGGCTCGTGTACGATCTGCAAAAGCTTGGGGCGGACATAGAGGAAATTCTCGGCATGATTAGAAACCCAGCCGAAGACCTCTACGTGTGGAAAAAGTTCCTCACAGAGTACAAGATAAATCCAGAGCAGTACGCCAAGTACAAGCTTAAGGTGAGGGGAAAGATAGGGAGAATGAGTTCGAGGATAACGGAGTTCATAAAGGAAAGTGGAAAGCCCTACATTCCCGGGAGCTCAATAAAGGGAGCAATTAGGACGGCTGTAATGTATGAGATTCTCAAAGAATGTGGAGATACCGTTACGGTAGTAGAGGCCCTAAAAGAAGGAACAAGGATAGCAGGAAAGGATCCAATAGCAATACAGGAGCTCATAAGGAGCATAGGACACCCTGCAAACCACGATATTCTTGATTACTACATCCACTACATCAACATGGAGATTAAGAAAGCCCTCCAAAGGAGAAAGAAGGTAAACCTGAAGACCGTTGACGACCTTTTAGAGGCAATAGTGTTCGGCTTCGATATTGGAAGGGGTGGAATAAGACACGAGCCAAAGAGAGATCCTATGAGAGCTTTGATCGTTAGAGATTCATCGAAGATACCCCTCAATAACCTAGCCGTTTACGAGGTCAGGGTTATCGGAGCAGATGTAAACATTCCAGTGTGGGTAGAGGCATTAGAGCCCAATACAAGATTTAATGTGGAAATAATTTTTGACAAGGAGTTGGCCGAGAGGAACTCGGACTACTTCAACGGTCTATTGTGGCACTGCAAGGGAAAGGAACTTGAGGAGTTCATATGGAAGGCCGTTGAGGATTTCTATCGAGAACTTGCCAAAATCGATGGAATTAGAGGATCAAACCTACTGAGGATAGGTTGGGGCAAGGGCTGGATATCAAACACGATAGGCCTCCTATTAAAGAGGAAAGGCCAGAAATGGGAGCAGGTGAGGAGAAAACTAGGACTTGGGAGGAAACCAGGAGGAAAAGGAATCTCTTCCATGTTCCCTAAGACAAGGAGGATTGCTAATGGAATGCCCATGGGATGGGTTGAGATATGAAGCTCCTAATTTCCCCCTGGGGAAACTTCAGAAGCTGGAATGAGGTAGAATATATCTTCAACGGCAAAAGTAGAAGATCAAAATCACCAATACTCCTCCTTTATGATATTATTGAGCCGGATAAAACAATCGTGATACTCCCAAACACTCTCGCAAGCGATCTCGAGAGGGCAGACAAAGAGGTTGAAGGAGAGGCAAAAGAGTTTTTAAAGGAGCTTGGAGTCAGCGCCGAGGTGCTAGTAATCCCAGGAACAGGGAAGTTCCCAAACGGAGAATTCCTAGGCCATCCAACGGATGCCTACTACTACCTAACCTACGGGCTCTCCCAGGAAATTCCCGTGGAAGACTTGGAGGTTCACCTAGACATAACCCACGGCCTGAACTACCTAACTTTCTTCACTCAGAGAGCCTTAGAGGACATCCTGGGGATACTGGCCATAGGAAAAACGGTGAAAATGACAGTCTACAACGCAGATCCCTTCGTTAAAGGAGTTGAGAGGTTAAGAGTAAACGTGATAGAAGAGAGGAACATCATGGAGAGACCAGTAAACGAGAAGGTTGGAAAAAGGGTGCTCGAAAACTACTCCCTTGACAGTACTGAGTTCGGAAAGATAATGGCCAAGTTTAAGGTTAACTCGACGAGGCTAAACCTCTGGGCCTCTTCAATTTTGCTTGGATTGCCCCTACTCCTAGCAACCACCTACCCAGACCGAGCTGAGGTACTCCAAATCCTAGATGAGGCCCTCCGTGAGTTTAGGGAAAACATTGAAGTTCAAGGCAACATTCTTGAAAGGAAAATAGGTTTAGGAAAAGACTTTGCGACGCTATCTAAACTTGCTTTCCAGATTGAAGTCATTAATGATCTCCTTAGGGATATGGATCTGCCCAAGGAAGAGTTATCCGCCGATGAGCTTTTTGAAATAGCGGAGAGGGTGTTCAAGGGTAGGATTAGGGAGTCAACAAAAGTCGAAGTGAACAGGATAGTAAGGAAAGTTGGAGATGTAAAGGAGTGGACTAAGCTAAGGACGTTCTTCCCGAATGCAACTCCCCAGGTAGACCCCAGGAACTTCTTGGCCCACGCTGGCCTCGAAGCTAACCTTGTAGAGGTAAAGAGAGAGGGAGACGTGCTTTTTAGATATACCAAGGATCATGTTCTCTATGGAGGAAAAATGAAAGATCCATGGAGGGTTATATCGGAGATTTTGGGTGGTTAAAGTGCTCCTCCCGTATATGAGGAACGGAGAAATGTTCCTGGAAAAGATTGGAGTGAGGGAGATCAATGAAGAAGTCGTAAAGGAGAAGTACCTCGAGCCCATAAAGGCCCTAGC
>QMUI01000226.1 GCA_003660485.1 Thermococci archaeon
CCTTGCCACTGGCAAAGGGTTAGCTCATTAGAGCCCCCGCCCCAAGGGGCGGAGAGGAAGTCAGATTGCAAGTTTTCCATAATTATGCCCTCTTAAGCCTTTCGGCCCTTTTGTCACTATTTAACAATGACCAAGGTTTTGTCCGAGAGCAACCTTATGACATCGTTGTAACTCGGAATGATTTCAAACCTGTACTCCCCTAGAGGCATTTCTATGGTCTTACTGTCAATGGTATACAGGAGAAGTGGTCTTATAAACACGATGTTCGTTTTCGTGGACCTCTCATCCTTCAGGGCAAATGTTAGAACCCTCGAAGTTTTCGGGGGAATTTCAAATGGAGAGAAATCCACGACCCTTATCCCGGGTATCTCCACTCTTACCCCCTTTATATACACGGTTGAGTTCGTTGGGTTATATATCTCATACTCTAGCCTGCTACCATCTAGCTTGCCCTCACTTCCAATCTCCGCTACCTTAGAAGTATCTACCCTCAGTTTGCCGCTCTCCTTCACGCCGTAAGCTACTATCCTCATTGGTATCTTAACTTCAATATTGCCCGAGCGAAGAACGAACTTCGCATCATCTGCGATGCACTTGCCTTCCTTCCTAAGCTGTAGCAGAATAATGAACTTGTACTCTTCAATCCCTTCCCCAATAATATCGTGAGAGGGTACTATTGTCAGAAGGTTCAAGCACTTAGGCAGATCTCTCACACCGTAGACTGCTGACATATTGCCCATCTTTCTGATCCAGTAAACATGAAGCTCTATAACATCCCCAGGATAACCAGCATAGTATATATCCTGCCTTCCTATGAACATCTGCCCATTGATTTCTGGACTTTTAGTAATGGTCTTTGGCACTAAGAACACTCCACTCCCAACTATCATACCTAGGATAAATGCAAAAATTACCTTCCTCATTTCGATCACTAAAAATTAGGAAGTAGTAAAAATATATAAGAATTGCGTTAGAACTTATAAACTGCCCCTGTGTTTGAGGATGTAACTAACTTCGAGATACAGTTTCCGTTATCAGTTGTCTTTTTTCTTTGAAAGGTGGGGAGGAGGTTAGTCCCCTTCACATCAGGGCACCTTAACCCAAGCTGAAGGGAAACGACCCAAACAAAACCACAAAATCCACACACAAACATAACAAAAGGAATAAACAGACTATTCATCTATAAAAAAACTTTTCGCTCATGTTCATTTGCAATCACATGTTTTTATCTGCCCTCTTATTATACAGTAGCCTATATAGCCTCGGTAGATTTTTGAGGAGTTTTACTTAGAGAGAGGCGATAGCGATGCCGGAGTATTTTCCATACCAGAGCCTTCGACCCCATCAGGAGGAGTTCATAAACCTAGTTAAGGAAGCCGTTAAAAGCGGAAAGAACTTAATAATAGAAGCTCCCACGGGCTTTGGAAAGACAATAAGCGTTCTGGCCGGAGTATTGCCCTATGCAATTTCCCTGGGGTACAAGGTGATCTACCTAGCGAGGACGCACAAACAGATGGATAGGGTTATAGAGGAGCTCAAAGCAATAAGGAAGGTAGGAAACGTTAGTGGAGTCGAGTTTAGAAGTAGAAAAGACTTGTGTCTTCACAAGTATATTCAGACGTTCTCCCCAGATGCTTACACGAGCATGGTCGTTTGTAAAAGCCTGAGAAAGCTCGGGAAGTGTAAGTTCTATGAAAACCTAAAGGAGAAGAAAGATAGGGTAAAGGAAATCGTTGAATTCTTCCTGGAAAGGCCGTCTTTTCCCTGGGAAATTCTTGAATACTCTGAATTACTGGATCTGTGTCCGTATGAGGTGACGAGGAAAATCGGTGAAAAAGCTAACGTAATTGTGGCAAGCTACCTATATATGTTGAATCCCCGGATAAGGCAGGCCTTTATGGACAGCCTTGGAGTTGATTACTCCGATTTAATAGTGATATTTGATGAGGCCCATAACGTTCCCGATCAGGCAATATCAACGTTAAGTGACAGGCTGAGCGTAAGAAGCATAGAAAGGGCAATCAAGGAGGCTCATGAGTACGGAGAAGACGAGATTGAAAACTTCCTCTCGATATTCTTGAGGGGACTAGAGGTACTGTACAAAAAAAGGCTTGAAAATTATGAATCTTCAGAAATTCCTATAAGGCCCCAGGAGGTCTTTGAACATCCCATGCTTGTCCTCTCTTACTCTCCCAGGGATCTAACTGAAATCATAAACTACATGATAGAAATTGGGGATGCGATAAGAGAGGACAAGATCGAGAGGAATCTACCTCCAAGGAGCTACGTTGGAAGGGTAGGAGAGTTTCTGTGGAATTGGCTCTCCGTTGGAAATAGAGAGGACTACATCCATCTTTTTAGCAGGGAAAGAGGGCTCGCTCTGGAGCTCGTAGCCCTTGATCCCTCAGTGGCCTTGGAGTTCGTTAACGAGGTTCACTCTGCAATCTTCATGTCGGGAACTCTAAGCCCTCTCGAGGCATTTAGGGACATCATAGGAGTAAATGCTGAAGTAAAGAAGTTCCCCAGGATGGTAAAAAGGGAAAACGCAATAGTTTTAGTTGCGAGGGATGTTTCGACGAGGGGAGAGGAGAGGAGTCCCAGTCTATACAGGAAGATCGCCGAGTTCATTTTTGAGGCTGTGAAGATAATTCCCAAGAACGTGGGTGTTTTTACGGCTTCATACGAGGTATTGGAGGGAATAATAAGTACCAATGTTCACGTAAAGATCGAGGAGGAAATAGGGAAGAGGGTATTCATAGAGAAGAAGGATGCAAGCTCAAGTGAAAATGATGCCATGATTAGAGAGTTCAAATTGCACGCAAAGAAAAACGGAGCAGTTCTCTTTGGCGTCATGGGAGGGAGGAACAGTGAAGGTCAAGATTACTCAGGAGATGAAATGAATGGTGTTGTTCTAGTGGGCATTC
>QMUI01000227.1 GCA_003660485.1 Thermococci archaeon
GGGCACTATAAGGCCGATGGTAATCTCCTTCAAGTACGGCCATGCTTATCTAACCCAAACCTCCCATGGCGGGATTATTGGAGGTGTGGGATACGAGATGGGGCCAACGTATGATCTAACGCCAACCTATGAATTCCTCAGGGAGGTAAGTTATTACTTCACGAAGATAATCCCCGCCTTGAAAGACCTTTTGATCTTGAGAACGTGGGCCGGTTATTACGCGAAGACACCAGACAGCAATCCGGCAATAGGAAAGATCAATGAGCTTAGTGATTACTACATAGCGGCGGGCTTCAGTGGGCATGGCTTCATGATGGCTCCCGCAGTTGCCGAGATGGTTGCTGACTTGATAACTAAAGGTAAATCAAGCCTGCCTGTTGAGTGGTACGATCCCTACAGATTTGAGAGGGGAGAACTGAGGAGCACGGCCCTCCAGATGGGCTGATCATTCTTTATTTTTTAATTTATCTCGATGTAAAGTATTCTTAACATTTAGTTTAATAATGATGTGTATAGGAAGACTTTTAACTTAATAATAACACTTCCAAGATAGGATGGTAAAGTGGGAGTACTAAACATCGCAATAAAAGAGTTTGAGGTAGGAATTAGAACGAAAAGGTTTTATGCGACAATCTTTATGTTCTTCATCCTTGCACTAGTATCCATAAAAACAACAAATATGTTCCGAGGGGACTCTCCCATCACTTTGAATATAGAGCAATTGTACAATACCCCTTTTCAGGTACTTTTTCTGTCATCTTTTGCCTCTGCCTTCAATTATGCTATTGCCCTACTAGGTATCCTCTTGGGAGCAACTTCAATAAACCAGGAGATAAGAGACGGAACAATCAAATTATTGTACTCGAAGCCGATATATAGGGACACAATTATTTGGGGAAAATTATTGGGTAGTATTTTGACAATAGCAGTAACAGTTGGGTTGTTCTATGTCTTTATGGTAGGTATTGCTTTAATCTTTGGAAAGCCAGTAACGGGATATGATATTTCAAGGCTTCTGGCATTGTATCCCTTTACCGTTCTTTACGGCTTGGCTTTTTATTCCCTGGGGTTGTTGCTTTCAGTTTTGATTAAAACTCCAATTAATAGTCTTGTAGCTGGGGTACTAGCTTTCATTTTCATAGCCATAATAATCCCAGTTATCATTGCTCCCCTTGCAGCTTTTGTAATTGCTGGTTCTCCTCAAATTTCATATTCCCCAGCAGAGTTCCAAATGTCAAATATATCAAATGGTTCGACGGTGGCCTATGTGGTTGCATACAATCCATTTGAGGATAAAGAGTTCATGGAGTGGATGGATAAATATATGAATGTGTATAGGAAAATCACCTACATTTCCTTAACCCAGGACTTTGGAGAGATTATCGGAATAATGTTTGGCAGGAAAACTACTGAGGATATACTAAGTGCCATGGGTCAACTATTTAGCATAGAAGAGGAAGGAAATTATAAACTTGTGGAGGAGAGGTCAATAGGAGAAGCGATAAGTTTAGTTATGGGGAATATAGCAGCCCTATTTATTTCAATTTTCATTTTCCTTATACCCGCATATTTGAAATTCGCCAAGATTGATCTGAGGTGATGTATCATGAATGTTATTGAGATTAAAAACCTAACAAAAAGCTATGGGAAGTTTAAAGCCGTTGATAACCTAAGCATAACGGTTGAAAAGGGTATAGTTTTTGGATTTTTAGGGCCGAATGGTGCTGGAAAAACTACGACTATCCTTAGCATGCTTGGCTTGATAATCCCTGACAGTGGGGAGGTGAGGATCCTTGGATATGACATATTTAAGGAGCCAATAAAAGCCAAGGAAAGGCTTGGATTTCTACCTGAGAATGCCACAATATATGAAGAGCTAAGGGCATGGAAAAATCTTGACTTCTTTGCAAGCTTTTATAAGATGTCAAAGGCAGAAAAAGAGAAGAGAATCGAAGAGTTGCTGAAGCTCGTTGGCCTTTGGGATGTAAGGTACAGGAAGGTAAAAACATTTTCTAAAGGAATGAAACAGAGACTTCTGTTGGCTCAGGCATTAATAAATGATCCCGAGCTCCTGATACTTGATGAACCAACGAGCGGACTTGACCCAGAGGGTGCCCATCTTGTTAAAAGCATAATTAGGGAGCAGAGAAAGGCCGGCAAGACGATATTCTTCTCTTCCCACATACTTAGCGAAGTCGAAGAATTAGCAGATAAAGTGGGCATTATAGTAAAAGGAAAACTGAGAACCGTCGGAACGCTTGATGAGATAAAGAAGCAGTTCATGGAACTTGAGGGTTACGAAATAAAGATAGAAACTAAACAAGCCCTCCCCGAAATTGAACATCCTGGAATAATAAGAATCGAGAAACTTGCCGACAATAGGGCGATAATATTTGCAAAGAGCGATATAAGGGAGGAGATAAGTGAAATGCTGTCCTCCAAGGGGATCACGATACTTAGCCTAGAAATTGAAGAGCCCAGCTTGGAGGATGTGTTCCTCAGGACAATTTATAGGAGGGAGTGATTATGAAAAAAATCTTCCTGTCTGTTGTTCTTGTGTCCCTTTTGCTAATGAACTTCCCAGTCCTCTCAAGCTCCGACAAGTGGGTCGTTGTTTATACGGGCTATTTAAAGCTGGGGGATATCTTAAGCGTTGGAGATTACACAATTACGGTGAGGCAGAGTATCTACGGCTCCCCTTATATCTTCATTAAGAAGGGTAGCGAATGGGGAACCTTCTTTAAAGCCGATTTTGGTGCAAGTCTGGAATATGAAAACATACGGGTTACCCCAGGTAGCTATGACACTGAAAAGGGTCTATTCGTTGTAGTCAACTATAAAGTCACTGGCGAGGAGCACAAAGCAAAGTCTGGGTTATATTTTAAGGATTTTGAAATACTGAACGTGACGAATA
>QMUI01000228.1 GCA_003660485.1 Thermococci archaeon
TAACGATCGTATTCGCCTACGAAGTTGTTATTGGTTTCAACAAGGCGATCCTGCAGCTTGCCCAAATAAACCTCCTCGTTTTGTATAGGGGTGAGTGGTGGAGATTAATAACCGCGATATTCATCCATATGGGCTTCATTCACTTCGCCTTGAACGCCTTCTGGTTGTTCTACCTCGGGATTGATCTAGAAGGCGTCATTGGAACTAAGAGGTTCCTCATAGTTTTCTTTATTTCGGCCTTAGTTGGGAACGTACTAAGCTTATTTACGCTTCCCCTTGATGTTGCCTCAGGAGGAGCCAGCGGAGGGCTGTTTGGAATAGTTGGAGCATCTCTGGCAATAGAGGGAGTTTTAAGGAGAAACATGAGCAAGGCCCTAATGAACGCCCTCTTCCTGTTCCTGATAAACAGCATATTCCCTGGGGTGAATATAATAGCTCACTTTGGAGGCCTTGCCGCTGGTTTGATCTTAGGATACACCTACGGGAAATGGCTAAAGAAAAGGCTAATGGACATGAGCTACTGGGTCACATATTGACTTTAGGACACAGATCTCTAAGGGGACACTCCTCACACCTAGGCTTTATGGGCCTGCAAACCCTCTTTCCATGGTCTACCATAGCGTGATTAACGTACAGCCACTCCTCCCTGGGAATTAGTTGCTTCAGCCTTTCTTCAACCTCCTCAGGAGAGGCATCCTTGGGAACGAGCCCAAGCCTCTTGCTTATCCTGTTAACGTGGGTGTCCACGGGAATCGCCGGAATTCCAAACCCATAAGCAAGGACTATGTTGGCGCACTTTCTCCCGATCCCAGGAAGCTTAATTAGTTCCTCAAACTTGTCCGGAACTCTACCTTTATACCTCTCAAGGATGATCCTTGAGGACTCTACTATCCACCTCCCCTTGCTCCTCCAGAGGCCAACCTTGAGTGATCTCAAAAATTCCTGCATCTCCTCAACGCTGGCCCTTGCAATGTCCTCGATAGTTGGGTACCTCTTGAAGAGCTCTTCAGCAACCCTATCAGTCACCTCGTCCCTGTTCCTTTGGGAGATTATGCACTTAATCAACGTCCTATAGGGATCGCCGGAAACGTGCCTTTCCCTGGGGTAAGTCCTCTTGAGTATCTCAACGATTTTGAGGGCCCTAGATCTTAATGAGCTTAAGTCTTCTTCCATCAACCACCACCAGGCCAGCCTTTGTCTGAATTACTTTAATTAAGTTTTCGAACCTTTCCCTGTAAATTTCTTCAAGATTTTGGTTCAAAATTAGAACCTCATTCCCAAGGATCACGACAATATTATCACCGTAAACGAATACCTCCTTGGGTTCACCTGTGAGCTCGATCTCCAGAACCTCAACTCCCGGCCTTGCTATTATAACTGATGTCTTGTCCGAGACCCTAATGGGAGAAGGGGTTGCCTGGACAACCTTGAACTCCAGGGGCTTCCCCAGGATATCTATGGTTACAACTTCCCCAGTCTTTACCTCTCTACCTCTAAGTTTAGCCTTCAAAATCTCGGCGAAATCCTGGGGTAGCTCTACATTTGCTAGTGGTTTCAAAACTACTTTCATTTAGAACACCCTCGCGTAGCCCCACTTCTTGACGCTCGTGAGTATTGAGGTCTCAGTGCTTTTAATACCATCTATCTTGCCTAGTTTATCGAGAAGGAAGTTCTCTAGCTCCTCGAGGCTCCTCAGGGTTACCTGCATAAATATATCGTGAGCGCCCGTAGTTATCCCCAAGACGTCAACTTCTTCGAGCTTGGCGAGTTTTTCGGCCACCTCCCTGACTTTGCTGGGCTCAACGTCAACGGCTATGACGGCCACTATACTGTAGCCAGCCTTGAAAGGGTTTATGAGAGCGGCAAACTTCCTTATTATCCCCCTCTCAACAAGCCTTTTCACCCTCGCCCTGACCGTCGATTCTGGAACCCCCAATATTCTTGCGACCTCCGAGTAGCTCATCCTCCCGTCTTCTTGAAGTAAGTGGAGTATCCTCCTGTCAAGCTCATCCAGCATTTGCTTATCACCATTTTTGCTAATTCAACGTTTGTATTAATAAATATTATGATAAATCAACAAAATTTTGGCGAAAAAGTTATCGAATTCAGAAGGATATAGTATTAGGGGGAATACCATGGATCCATGGGATGTCGTGGAGAGGTACAATAGGGTGATAGCCCCGGCCAATAGGACTACTTACTTTCCCTTAGTTCCGGTAAAAGCCGAGAATGCCAAAGTTTGGGATGTGAATGGAAGGGAATATATAGACTTCCTAAGCGATGCAGCGGTTCAAAACGTCGGCCACAACAATCCTAGGGTCGTTAAGGCGATAAAGGAACAGGTCGAAAAGCTCATTCACGCAACCTATATTTACTCCTTCCCACTGGAGCCACTGCTCTTAGCGGAGAAGCTCGTTGAGATTGCCCCGATAGATAACGCTAAGGTCTCTTTTGGACTGAGCGGGGCGGATGCCAACGATGGGGCGATAAAGTTTGCGAGGGCTTACACTAGGAGGCACACAATCTTGAGTTACATGAAGAGCTTTTACGGCTCAACTTATGGTGCAATGAGTCTAACAGGGTTAGACTTCCACGTCAGGGCAATCGTTGGAGAGTTAAGCGGAGTTCACTACATTCCTTACCCCAACTGCTATCGCTGTCCGTTCGGTAAAGATCCCAAGAGCTGCAGGATGGAGTGCGTGGAGTACATAAAGGAGAAGTTCGAAGGAGAGGTTTATGCTGAGGGGGTTGCCGCGCTATTTGCTGAGCCCATTCAAGGGGATTCCGGCATGGTTGTCCCTCCCAAGAACTACTTCAAGAAGGTCAAGAAGATACTTGATGAGCATGGAATACTACTCGTTGTCGATGAAGTGCAGAGCGGTATGGGAAGAACGGGGA
>QMUI01000229.1 GCA_003660485.1 Thermococci archaeon
AAATCCCATAGCCTCGGGAGAACTGCCATTAAAGGAGGGACTACTCTTGTCGGTCCTGCTTGCGTTAACTGGGGCTGGACTTACACTCAAAATAAATTTCGAGATGTTTATAGTCTATCTGGCTATGATACTTCTCGCAACGATGTACTCAGCACCTCCAAGGTTGAAGGGTAAGCCCATTGTAGATGTACTCTCCCATGGCCTCTTCTTTGGAGGATTGTCCTTCATATATGGCTCAATAGTCGATGGAAACCTTTCGAATGTAGAGATGCTTATGGCAGTGGCGATAACCTTCTACTCCTTCGCCCTTGAGTTGAGAAACCACTTGGAGGATTATGAGAGCGATTTAATGGCTGGATTAAGAACGACTCCAATAGTTATAGGCAGAGCTAGAAGCGAACTCCTTGTGGAGATCTTCTCCCTCCTTGCCATTACAGTAGTGCTCTATGCCTTTAGACCTCATCTGATAGTTGCTCCATCCTTAATGGTGGTTGGAAGAGGGCTGGGCATAAGACCTCAGACGGTTTATCGAATGTTTGATGTTGCAATGATTGCAGCACTCCTTATAACAGGAGGAACGAACCTATGAGAAAGAGAAAGATATTTTCAGTTCTTTTACTCTTGTTATCTCTTGGGTACATGGCACGCACTGTTAAAATAGAAGAGCTAAAAGAAGCCTTCTCTATAGCAGATCTAAAACTCCTGAGTCTTTCCCTTGGGATGGCATTTTCATCGATACTTATCTCAACTCTAAGATGGTATATCGCTCTTAGGGAGATTCAAGATGTAAGCTTCAGGAAAACCTTCACTGCAATTTTAAGTGGGTTTTATATGATGGTCTTCCTTCCCCCAAGTGTTGGACACTTAGCAAAAGTAAAGCTTGTTGGGGGAGATTACTTTAAGGCGCTTTCAGCTCTAATTTTTGGCATTTCTCTTGAGGGCTTAATCCTCGTTATAATATCAATAGTGGCCTTTGGGACTAGCATGTGGAAATTCCTTTTACTTGGACTTCTTCTCGTGCCCATTTTCTATGATAATGCTACTTACAACGTTCTTCAAGCGGGATTGCATCTCGTTCGAAGAATTAGCCCTCGGCTCGCTAGGAGGTTGGAGGACTACGTGGAGAGAATACATTTTGGGTGGAGAAACTCTAAGAAAAACCCAAGCACTTTCGCTGTGCTACTTTTCCTCTCAGCGCTTGCGGTGCTCCTTCAAGTGGGCGGAATAATAACAGTTGGAAAAGCTTTTGGGCTCTCAGTTGGGCTACTTGATGCCATCAAAGCATTTATACTCAGCACACTTTTTGCTGTTATAAGTGGTATCCCCTCGGGTATAGGTGCGAACGAGCTTGGCATAACGCTCGCCCTAGGTTCTTCGACGAAGAGCACCTTAGTTGCCTTTACGTACAAGTTCATCTACCAGTACGTGTGGTCTTTTGTGGGAGCTGTGGAGTTTTATAAAACGGTGGGGGGTAAATCATGAGGGTAGCCCTTGTAAGTGATTGGTATTATCCAAAAGTTGGGGGTGTGGCTAGCCACATGCACCATCTAGCGAAGTATCTGAAGGAAAGAGGTCACGATGTGGCGATCGTGACTAATGATCTTAAGACTGGAAAGGAGAAAGAGCTTGAGGAGTTGGGCATTGAGCTGAGAAAAGTCCCTGGGACTGTAAGCCCAATTGTGGGAATAAACCTCACTTATAGCTTGAAATCAAATAAGGAACTCGGGGGATACTTGAATGACTTCGAGGTTATTCACTCCCATCATGCCTTTACGCCCCTTGCCCTTAAGGCAATGAAAGCAGGTAGAAAACTTGGAAAGGCAACGTTGCTCACAACGCATAGTATATCATTTTATCATGAATCCTCTCTCTGGAAAGCTTTGGGATTGACGTTTCCCCTATTTAGTCATTATCTGAGCTTTCCCCATAAGATAATAGCGGTTAGCAACTCTGCTAAAGCTTTTATAGAACACTTCACGGATGTTCCGGTGGAAATAATCCCTAATGGGGTAGATGATGAACTTTTTAAACCCTTAAGTGAAGATGAGAAAGCGGATGTAAAGGAGAAACTTGGGCTAGAAGGTCGTGTTGTTCTCTATGTTAGCCGAATGTCTCCAAGGAAAGGGCCTCACGTTCTTCTCAATGCGTTTCAAAGAATTGTTGAAGAGATCGATGATGTCACCCTTGTGATGGTGGGGACAGGAGAGATGCTTCCCTTCTTAAAAGCACAAGCAAAGTTCCTGGGGATTGAGAGGAGAGTTAGGTTCCTGGGGTACGTTCCAGGCGAAATCCTTCCGAAGTTGTACGCATCGGCAGATGTTTTCGTTCTTCCCTCCATAACCTCGGAAGCATTTGGGATTGTTATCTTAGAAGCTATGGCTTCTGGGGTGCCCGTCGTGGCAACAACTGTTGGTGGGATCCCAGAAGTTGTTCGAGAAAGTGAGAGTGGTATCCTTGTTCCCCCCGGGGATGAAGTTGCACTTAAGCGGGCTATCATAAAGATACTTTCAGACAAGAACCTTGCTAACAAGCTCGGAAAGGCAGGAAGGAAGGCGGTTGAGAAGGAATATTCTTGGAAAGTCGTCGTTGAGAAGATCGAAAAGGTGTATGAGGAGGTTTTGAATTCACTTTAGTTTTTCACAAAGTGCTAAATAGTGTTTACGGTAAGCTCCTAAGAAAGCTCCAGCAAGAAGAAAGGCACATCCTCCCTCTCGAGTACCACAACCTCCCTGGGATACCTCCTGTGGGCCTTCCCAGCTTTTACCTCAACTCTCATGTTCCCCGCGATTGCATCAATCTCATAGGAGTTCTTGTAGTAATAGATCTCCCCATACCTCCGGTACAGATGCTCCTGAACGATCCATTCGTAAATTGCCTCCTCTCTTAGCTCCGCCCC
>QMUI01000230.1 GCA_003660485.1 Thermococci archaeon
CGTCTCACCGAACGCCGGAAGCGGTGGCATCGACCTGGCCCACGTGAAGATAGTCCTGAGCGATGGCAAGAGGATGGCCGTGTACAGGTACTACGACCCGAACGAGGATCCAGGCCTCAGCGCGGACTACTTCCTGTATTCCGGTGATGTTGAGAACGTGTTCCCTGATGTTGGTGAGGACAATAATGGTGTACTTAGCTCGGCACCTACAGACTTCACGGCCCTTACTGGAACGGGCAATACAATCGATAACCTCTGGAAGAACCTGTACTATGCAATGACCACGGACAACAAGATACTCTTCGGGATAATAGTCATAGCCGATAGCGATGACAGCCTGAGCGAAAGCAAGGAGCACCCAACCCTCAGCTGGGGTGACAGGGCTGCACTCGTCCTCTGGACTATACCGTTCGACAATGACGATGAGCACAACAACGGTTATGGCTGGCCACCAAACACAAAGGTCGTCGGTAAGGTAATCCCCGAGAACGGTGCGGCTGGAGTTATAGACTTCACGACGCCGTCGACGTACAACTACAACTTGATGGAGCTGCAGTGAGGTGGGGCCTATGGCCCTTGAGTTCCTTTCGTCTTTGTTCAAGAAGAAAAAGAAGGAGGAAGCTACAACCGAGGAGACCTTCGAGGAGGTAAACGTTGAGGAGCTAGAGGAGAGGGTTGAGAGCAGGGAGCAGGAGGAGCAGATAAGCCAGAGAATGGAGAGGCTCAACGAGATCGAGAACGACCTACCGAGGGTGAAGATAAGCATCGACAACGTAAAGAAGCAGATCCAGGAGCTCAGGGAGGAGATAGAGAGGCTCGACAAGACGATAAAGGACATCATGATGCTGTACGAAGTAGTTTCCCAGGAGATAAACCCCTTCAAGGAGCAGCTGAGCCAGGAGTCATCACTGAGCAGTGAGATACAGGAGCTCAAGAAGCAGATTGACGAGCTAAAGATGGAGCTCGCCAAGGTCAAGAACGACATAAAGGTGCTCGCGGGTTATGGTGTTGATATAGACTCGATCTTGTATGAAGTCCTCGCGGAGGTGTGATGTATGGAGGTCGGCTACGTCACGGATGCAGAGATCAATGCAAAGCTATCTGAACTTAAGGGCAAGGTTCCCAGCGTCGTCATTGAAGAGCTGAGGGAGAAGCTAATGGCAAAGAAAGATTCCTTAACCCCACAGCAGCTTGACGAGATAGTCAAGAGGGTCCTTGATGCCTACGGAAGCCAGGCTGCAAAGTACGAGCAGATAAGCAAGAGGGTTGACGAGCTCGGCAAGAAGCTTAGCGACCTGAGTTCCCAGCTCGCAAGGCTTGTTGAGGCTTTGGAAGAGAAGAAGTTTGCCGTCCACGAGAGGAAGGCCGAGGCGGTTGCCGAGAAGGCAGCTGAGGTCAGCGAGAAGATAGAGAAGATTGAGGAGCTGCTCGAGGAGAAGCCAAAGGAAGAGAGAGTCCCCAAGGAGATAACCGAGAAGATTGAGGAGTTGCATGAAAAGTTGGAGAAGCTTGAGGCCAAGATCGCTGGGGAGAAGCTTGAGGAGGCGAAAGCAAAAGTTGAGGAGCTCGAGGAGAAGATTGAGAAGGGGGAGGAGGTCAAGCCCGAGGAAGTTGAGGAGTTGCACGAGAAGATTGAGGAGCTTGAGGCTGAAGCTGAAAAGCCCGTTGAAGAGGCCAAGATTGAGGAAGTTAAGCCTGAGGAAGTTGTTATAGAGGAAGAAGCCAAGCCTGAAGAAGTTGTTGAAAAAGAAGAAGTTGTTGAGGAAGTTAAGCCCGAGGAAGTTGAAGAGGTAACCCCTGAAGAAGTTGTTGAAGAAGTTGAGGAGGCTCCTGCTCATCCTGAAAAAGTTGAGGAGGGTGGTGTTGAGATGGCCGAAAAGATGAAGATCCCGGAGGACATCGCGAGCATTCTCTTCGAGGAAGAGCCCAAGAAGGCAAGGCTTGAGGAGATACCTGAGGATGTGGTTTCCATAATGATAGCACTGAAGTGGCTCGGCTTCCTCATAGACAGGGTCGGCATGCAGAACCTTGAAAAGGTCCTCGAGTTCTACTACGACATCGGCTGGATAAGCGAGAAAGTCCTCAACCAGCTCTTGAGGTTTGCAAGGGGAACGAGGCCGCACCACAGGGATCCAGAGTGGAAGCCGGCTGAGAAGCTCACCGTTCAGGACCACCTGATAAGCCTGCTGTTCATAGAGAGGCTTAGGGGCCTGAGGATTACGAGGGACGTCCTCGACAAGCTTGAAAGGGAGGTCAAGATGCTAGAAAAAACCTTGGATGAGTTCTACGGTGTCTGACCGGAGGGGTTACTATTGGGGTTCAGCGTTTCAGCGAGTGCAGCGATAGTCTTTATATCTTTTTTAATCGCGGTAGGAACCCTTTACACGGCATGGGACAACACCTACAGTGAGGTCCAAGCTGCCAGGGAGTTTTGGTATTCCCTCAAGCTTTCCCAGCTAAATTTTAAGATTGGGGATGTTTCGGTTTCCCCCTCTACGAATAATAGTAATGTTGACCTTACCTTCAAATTCCTGGGTCAGACTATTCCTGGGAGGGTTGATATCCTGCATAATGGGGTTTACGTTGATTTCACCGATCTCAACTATCTGATCCCCGGCAACGATTACACCGTTACAATACCCGGTGGTGCCGATACGAGTGGTAGCTCAAATCAGGTCGTCTTGGCCTTTGATAACGGTTGCACCTTACTTGTCACCTATCACTACGATACCGCAAATGGTGTCTATGTCGTCGACTCAGCCTCAACCCAGTGCCCAGTGGAGGTGAGCTGAATGGCTGCAGGTGGGCCAGCGAGTGAGCTAATCATGTTCATCGTTGCAGTGATTGTAGCAGGGAGCGTTGCGGGGGCCCTGGCTTACGTCACCAACGACA
>QMUI01000231.1 GCA_003660485.1 Thermococci archaeon
CATACCCCAGGATGAGGGTAGTCGTTAACGAGGAGGTCGAGCCATTTGCAAGAAAAGGTAAGGACGTCTTTGCAAAGTTCGTTATTTTTGCGGATCCTGGGATAAGGCCCTATGATGAAGTGCTGGTCGTAAACGAGAGGGATGAATTATTGGCCACAGGTCAAGCTCTCCTTTCCGGAAGAGAGATGATAGTTTTCCAAACCGGAAGGGCCGTTAGGGTTAGGAAAGGGGTGGAAGGATGACCAAAACCTTATTACCAATCAAAAATAATAGGAGGCGGTGAGAAAGTATGGATCTTAACTTAATGGGAATAACCGGTGATGTTGGGGTTGGGGCTATAGTTGGATTCATAATTGGATATGCACTCAAAAAGTTCATGAAGATAGTTATGGCCCTAATTGGAGCGTACGTCTTAAGCCTCTTCTGGCTACAGCAGAAGGGAGTCGTAACGATAAATACAGACGCACTATTCAACTTAACAAAGCAGGCCGCTCAAACGACTTTAAGCCTCGCAGATAAAGCCATGGGGATACTTCCTGGGAGCACTGCCTTCATCGCAGGGTTTTACCTCGGGTTTAAAAAGGGTTAAATTAGGGGCTCTCCCTTCATATCTCCCCTCTTTTGAGCCCCAAAGAATTTCAAAACCGTAGGGGCTATATCGTAGAGGCTCGCCTCATCTCTCTTTACCTCCAGACCCCAAATTATCAGTGGAACTTCCTTTACCTTCTCGTTTAATGAACCATGCATGCCTTTAACCCAATAACTTGTTCCCTTAATCCCCCTGCACTCTATATGATGGCAGAACCAGTAGCCTTCCCTTGCGGAAACTATCAAGTCCCCGCTAACGGGAACGTCAAGGTAGGGAAGATCTTCCCTAAAGAAAACAGCTTTAACCCCTGGGGCCCTCTTTAGAAGTTGATAAGCTTCTTCGCGCTCTTCCGGGTTCTTAAGGTAGACATGAACGCCTCCACCGGATGAAACCCTAAGGACGCCAATTCCATTGTTTCTCAAGTACTCCTTTAGGTTAACCCAGGTATGAACTTCCTCCTGCCCGTGGTCCGCGAATATTATGAATGCATATTCCTCCTTCAGCCTCTCCCAGAGGGTTCTAACGGCTGAATCGACGATCTCAACGGCTTTGAGGGCCTCCTTGCTTTCCGGCCCGTAGTCGTGTTGCATCCCATCTATCGAGGCAAAGTGTACTAATAGTAGATCCGGCTTGCACTCCTCGTAGAGGTAGAGAGCGGAGTTCAGAACCCACACATCCTTCTTCCAATCCCTTCCATGCCTTCTATAAAGCTCATCCTCAGCAAAGAAGGGTGGGAAGATTCTGACATCAACGTTGCTGAAGGGAGGCATTGTGTAGCCAGAAACACTCGCTACTCTCACTCCCTTCTGCCTTAGCAGATCCTGAATTAGAGGAGCTTTTATAACCTTATGGGGATTAAATGCGACTTCATAATCGTAAAACTTAACTCTAACACCGCTTAACCTGTCATAATAACCGTTCTCAACTACCCAATGAACCCTAGGCTCAACGCCTGTCATTACGGTGGTGTGAACTAAATCCGTGAGCGTGGGAAATATCGATTCTACCTCAAAAAAGTAGCCCTCCTCGGCGAGTTCACTCAAGAAGGGCATGTGCTTGAGGTTATATAGCCCGTTTCCGTCAAGACTTATCAGGGCAAGCTTCATGCTTTCACCTCAGCCGGTAGGTGGCTCATCACACTTCAGCCGGGAGTAGTTCATCATCGTCGGTGACCTTTTTAGCCCTTGATTTCATAAACTTAACCGATGGGAGCAAGGGAGGCACTGCCAAAGTACTTCGCTATCCTTGAAGGTGAAGATATTCCGAACTTCCTCTTAGTAAGAAAGGTTGAGGTTAGCTTTGATGACAACACTAATCTCCAAGAGCTTTGGGAGGTTCACGATGAGGGCATGGACAGGCTGAGGGAGAACGATTTAAGCAAGAACCCCAGGAGGAATTTACTCGAGTTAAAGGCCAAAATAGCCGATAGAATACTTGAGAGCTGTCACCTCTGTGAGATAAGGTGTGGGATAAACAGGAAAGAGAGCGTAGGCTACTGCAGAGTTAAGGAGAGCTTGGTTGCGAGCGACTTCCTGCATTATGGGGAGGAGCCAGAACTCGTTCCCTCATATACGGTCTTTTTCTCTGGATGCAACTTCCGTTGCGTCTTCTGTCAGAATTGGGACATAAGCCAGTTTAGGGTTGGCATCGAGATAATCCCAGAGTACATGGCCTTAAAGATCGAAAGGGCCTATAGATTTGGCGCAAAGAACGTGAACTTCGTTGGCGGGGAGCCCACCCCTAACCTCCCCTTCATTCTAGAGACGTTAAGGCACGTTAGGGTTCCAATCCCGGTTATTTGGAACTCAAACATGTACATGAGCGTTGAGGCAATGAAGCTCCTTGACGGCGTTGTTGATGTATATCTGGGAGACTTTAAGTACGGGAACGATGAATGCGCAAGAAAGTACTCAAAGGTTCCAAGGTACTGGGAGGTAGTTACGAGGAACTTCCTCCTCGCGAAGAATCATTTTAGGGCAGAGTTCCTGATAAGGCATCTCGTGATGCCAAATCATTTAGAGTGTTGCACCAGGCCTATACTAAAGTGGATAGCGGAGAACCTTGGTAGGGATGTTAGGGTGAACGTCATGTTCCAGTATAGGCCAGAGTATAGGGCTCAAGAATATAAGGAGATTGCAAGGATGCTGACGCTTGAAGAGATGGAAGAAGCTGAGAAGATAGTAAGAGAAATAGGACTGAAAAATGCACTTGTTGGATAGTTCCTCTTAAGTGGTGACATAAGAATGTTAGTCAATGAAACCAAGGGGCTCATGTGGGAAGGGGAGGTTAGG
>QMUI01000232.1 GCA_003660485.1 Thermococci archaeon
TGGCGGGCCGGGGGGGATTTGAACCCCCGACCTGCGGATTAAGAGTCCGCCGCTCTAACCAGGCTAAGCTACCGGCCCGCGGCCCGATCTCTCATGGATAAAAGATATTTTATAAGCTTTTCGGTTATATATCCTGGACTATGACCATGTCCTCAATGCTTTTTAGCCCCTGCTTTCTCACGGACTCTTCGATGTTGCTCTTTATTGCTTCTTTGGGCCTTAGAATTAGGGCCTCTACTTTATCTATCCCAAGGATTTTGCACGCATATACCCTGTGATGTCCATCCAGTATGTATAGTTTCTCTCCGTAGTGAAGGCATATTATTGGGGCGTCATATCCATGTAGAATGCGTTGAACGACTGCTTCAAGCTTTCTTCTGCTTAACTCTTTTTGCGTTGGTATCAACTCCCTTATATCGACTATATTGTGAATTATCTCAAAATCAACTCCATAAACCAGTTCGTTTTCTCTTCTTATTCTCTCGGCTCTCTTTATAGCTTCTTCCCGTGATATTAGTTTTACCATGCCTACAGTGACAATAGGCAAAACAGTTATTAACCGTTACTGACTTTGTGTGTTTGTCCATGCAGGTGAACAATGTAATAACCAAGGAAAAGCTTGAAAAGTACTTCAGTATTGCTAGGGAAGCTCTAGAAAAGCTTGAGATTGTAGTAGATGAGAGGAGCCACCTTTATATAGTCGCGAAAGACTTTTTAACAATGGCCAAAAGTTACTTTCAAGACGCTGAGTACTACTTCAAAAAGGGGGATTACGTGACGGCGTTTGCTGCTTTAAACTATGCCTACGGCTTTATAGATGCAGGAGTGAGGTTGGGTGTTTTTAAGGGAGATGACAACAGACTGTTTGCCTTTGGGTGAGGTGAGAGCCATGGGAGATTACATAGTTGTTTTAGAGGCCCCAATTATAGTTAAGGACGTGAGAGACGTTGAAGAGGCAATTGAAGTTGCTGCAAATAAGGTGATAAGTGCGTTGGAAAAGGAAAAGCTCGACTTTGTGAAGGTTGAGATAGGCTATTCAAAATGTCCCGTATGTGGGGCTGAATTTGAGAGCGCGTTTGTGGTTGGAAACGTGGGACTTGTGGGAATATACCTGACCCTAAAGGTCTTCAACGCCCAAAGCCTTGAGCACGCTGAGAGGATAGCTAAAGCCGTAGTGGGGAAAGCCCTGAAAAAAGTCCCCTTGAAGCTATATGAGATTCATGAGCTGAACAATGGAGGGGAGAATAAGGGAGTTGTTGCGGGTGAGGAGGCTAAAGAGGAATTCGCTTAGCAACTTCTTCTATGTACTCCTGGGGTAAGGCTATTAAGGGATAATAAACTGGCACTATGAACGTCCTCCTGTCTTTCTTTATTTCTTCTTCAACTTTATGGTCAAGCTGTAGTCCTCTTATAACACCCTTCGCCCCAAAGTCTTTGATAATTTTGTTAACTTTCTCTAGGGATTCTACCCTTATGAGGTCTCCTTTCGATCCGTAAGCGAACTTCTTTATTCTCAACCACAACTCTTTAACATCTTCGCCTCCCATATAGACTGGTATTACTTCAACTCCTCTCTTCATCATAAGGAATATTGCCAAGGCAGATTTTCTATCTTCGAGAATTCCTACCATCTTTCCTTGGGTTCCTATGGGAAGTCCGCCCCATCCTCTAATTTTCTCGGTGAATATGTAAGCTCTTCCTTCCATTATTTCTATCCCTACTTCAATATCGTAATTGTGAAGGTCAACTTCGCACTCCTCATTCTCCAGTATGTACTCTCCAACTTTTGCCTGCAGTTCGAGACTGTTAAGTGGGAATTCTTTGGTTATTCTCCTTGCGGTAACCCTGAATTTTGGATTTTTAATGCCGAGTTCTCTCGCTTTTTTTCGGAGTAGCTTGAGGGCGGTTTTATTTACCTTTTCAAGGGACGCTTCAACTTCCATTGCTGGTGATAGAGAGACTATTCCAAAAACCCTCACGAGAACATTGCTTGCTTCAACTGCCTTATTGGTTCTAACTATTATCCTTCCATGCTTTGAAAACACTTCCTTGTACTCAATATCTTCGCTGACAAGCGCCTCTCTTATGTTGTTTATTAAGATTCTTTCAAACCACCTTCGCGTCTGCCTAGATTTCGTTCCTATCTCACCGTACCTCACAACTACGGTGTTCATGGACTTCACCTCATTTGCGGGCTGGAAGCCTCGCCCTAAAAGGCGAGGAGGATGTCAGTTTTCAATTAGATTTGATTCCGATACCGTTAGGATAAGGTTTCTGATATGATTTGGAACTGTCGTAGCTTTTAAAAAGTTTGGAGTGTTTGTTTGTGGGGGGTTGGTATGGGGGTTGAGGAGGTTGTGGAGTCTTTGGGGGGTGTGATTATTAACGTGGGGAGGCCTGTGAGGACTGTGGCTCAGGCTGTGAAGGCTACGGGAGTCTCCCCAAGGCAGGTAATAAAATCCCTCGTGCTTATATCTGAAAAGGGTCCAATACTGGCAATAGTGGATGGTGAGTCAAGAGTTAGTCTTGAAAAGGTTAGGCAGCACTTTGGGGGGGTCAGGCTAGCCACTCCAGAAGAAGTTAGGGAGATAACTGGTTTTGAAGTTGGGGGAGTTCCACCCGTAGGAATCAACATTAAGACGATTGTGGATCCTAGAGTCCTCGAAAATGAGTTCGTGATTGGTGGGGGTGGAAGAATAGACAAACTCTGCAAACTCAACCCAAGAAAAATAGTCGAACACCAAAAAGCCGAAATAATCGAGATCAGAGAATGATCACGAGGATGGCATGACAGTATCCTCCAATGCCAGGCCAGAATGCTAGCCGAAGGTGTGGAAGCCTCGAGGCCCTCAGTAGATTGTGACCTTTTTAA
>QMUI01000233.1 GCA_003660485.1 Thermococci archaeon
ATCCGCTCGTGTCGTTGAAGATGTTCCTCCCGCCGGCGAGGTTTATGATGTCGCTGATGAAGGTATCGCCGCCAGCGGTGGTCAATGGATCTCCCCAGACAACATAGAACGCCTTAACCTCCTCAAAACCAGAAACCGCTGAGCTGAGCTCCTTGAACTGGGAGGAGACCTCCTTAGCCTTGTCCTCAACGTTGAAGATCCTGCCCAAGAGATCCAGTGCCTTCGGAATGTCGTTTATGCTGTGGGGATCGACTATTATGACTGGGGCTATCTTCTCGAGCTGGTCGAGAATTGAGAGGGAATAACTGTCCGCTATTATAAGGTCCGGGCTGAGGTTCGCTATAAGCTCAAGGTTGGCGTACTTACCGTAACCACCAATCCGGGTCACGTTGGCGATCCCTGCCGGAAAGTCGTCAAACTTGGTAACCCCAACGACCCTGTCAAAAAGTCCGAGGTAGTAGAGATACTCAGTGAGTGAGGGAGCAAGGGTAACAACGCGTTTCGGCTCTTTTTCTATCGTGACGGTTCTGTCCGCGAAGTCCTTGATAGTTACCGGGTAGTATGGGGTTTCAGTCTGGGTGTGCTCCGCTGTGGTAGTCGTAGTAGCTGTTGTGGTAGTGCTCGAAGTAGCGGTAGTCTTTGTAGTCAGAGTGGCCGTGGAAGAAGCTGAGGTGGTGGTGCTGGAGGAACTGGACGATGTACCCGAACCTCCGATACAGCCTAGGGCTATCACAGAGCCCATCATGAGGAGGACAAGAACAAAAACCGTTGCCTTTTTCATCCTCATCACCTGGATTAATTGTCCAATCAAGAGAAGGCGGAGGGGTATTTAAGGTTATTGGATAAAAGATCCGATAGAAAGAATCGAATTGCCAAGAACTGAAGTGAAGTTACCAAAGATGGTGGGGCCGCCGAGATTTGAACTCGGGTCTCCGGCTCCCGAAGCCGGAAGGATAGACCAAGCTACCCCACGGCCCCCCAAGAAACTGGAGCCCCGGGCGGGGTTTGAACCCGCGACCTGCCGCTTACCAAGCGGCCGCTCCACCAGGCTGAGCCACCGGGGCGTCGATGATACGATGAAGCCGAGCATTTATAAATTTTTCTCTTCCCTGACCTTCTCAACGAGCTCCTCAAGAACTTCCTTGAACTTGGCTGCATCTATCCATTTGATCCCCATTTTCTGGGCCCACGTGAGTATGCCCACATCCGCAGAAACTATGATAGCATCGAGCTCCTTCGCCAGCAAGATCAGCTCAAAGTCCTCCTTACTGTCAACCATCCCCTCCCTCAGGGCCTTGCGGTAGTTTCTTCTGAGTTTCTGGATGATTTTATCAACGTTATCGGTCTCGATAACGCTCTCCCTCACAGCCTTTTCCGCCACTCGAAGGCCTTTATCTATCCTTCTCCGTATGTCGTCAATGAGTTCATATACAACGAAAGCGGGGATTTTTATGTCATGAACGTTAGGGGGCTTCTTTATAATGTAAAGTTCAAGCTCCGGAAACACGTCCTCCTCCACAAAGTTTAGTACTTCCCGGTATATTCCAGGCGGCATGTAAAACTCCACCTTGCCGAAGAGGGCCTTAGCGTACTCTAGAAAGGATCTAACGGCCTCGGTTGGGTTCTCCCCAAAGGAGGATCTGATGTCAGGGTTGACAAAAATGCTAGTATCCAGTACAAATTTCATCTTTACCCCTCTACTAGGTATGCCAACCAGCTTAAAAACAATTGCGTGTAACCAAAGGGTTTAATAGAAAAGCTAACTAAATATCATTACGGGGAGGATGACTAACAAAAGGGTGAGAGCATGAGGCGTGCCCAGGCCGCCATAGAGTACTTAATGATGCTTGCAGTGGCGCTCATGATAGTCGCAATAGTGATACGGTACGTTAGACAGGCAGCAGAGGAAGCCGGCAGAACCATCAACGAGTCCTCAAAGACAATCTCCGAGTACCTACAAAAAGAATTGAGTGAAGTGAACAGCAGTTAAACTGCAGCCCAATCTTTTTTTATTTCCTAAATTCAAGCGCGCTGTTTCTCCATACCAATTTAGGTCACATGTAACGATCTATCTGGTGATTCACGGGTTCCTACTTCCCCCAATTCCGAAAACTTTATATAGGGCGTTAGGCCTAAAATAAAGTGCAAAAGACTCCTATACAACTTGATGGAGGTGTATGAAATGGCTGAGTTGCCGATTGCCCCGGTCGACAGGCTTATAAGGAAGGCCGGTGCCGCCCGCGTTAGTGAGGAGGCCGCCAAGGTTCTCGCCGAGCACCTTGAGGAGAAGGGCATAGAGATCGCCAAGAAGGCCGTTGAGCTTGCCCACCACGCCGGCAGGAAGACCGTCAAGGCCGAGGACATCAAGCTCGCCATCAGGAGCTGATGCCCTTTTCCTGTTCTCTTTTACCAGAGTTTTATCCTTTTAACCAAAAGTTCTTCACCAGTTCTCAGAAGAACAAAGCCCGCATCATCCCATCTTGGAAACGTTGGCGAGCCCGGATTGAGCAAATAAACTCTTTTACCGTAGAGGCTAAAGGAGTCAAAGTAGAAGCGGTGCGTATGTCCAAAAACCAGCAGGTCGACATCCATATCAAGGGCTTTCAAAGTCAAAAACTGCGCGTTAAGTGAGAGTAGCTGGTGGCCATGGATCACGCCTATCCTAATCTGATCTGCCTCAATTTTCTCTTCCTCCGGGAGGCCTAGATAATCAACGTTTCCCCTGACGGCTAAAACTGGAGCTATCTCTTCGAGTGTTTCTAGGACAATTGGAGCCGTCACATCCCCCGCGTGGAGGATAAGTTCGGGTTCGGCGTTGCGCATTTTCTCAATAAGAACGGGAGGGAGGGCTCTCGCCTTGTCCCCCAC
>QMUI01000234.1 GCA_003660485.1 Thermococci archaeon
CTCTTGTCGCATATGCCACTATAGCTGAAAATATTAAGCCCGCCACTAGCTCTTGCATGCTCCAGAGCATTCCCTTGCTGCCAGCGGTGAGCACGAGCCAGATGAAATACGCCCACACAAAGGCTGTAATGAATGACATAACTCAACCACCTCAACCGTTGGTTTGAAACAGTATTTCGGGGGCTTGTTTCTCCCTCTTCCAAATCAAGTTGGCCTTAAAATCTTAAAAGGGTTTTTTAAAGCGATGAATTTTAAACAAAAGTCCTCAACTTTTGGTTAAGTATTTCAGGTTAATTAACATTACACACCTCTGTCCCAAAATGCTTTTAAATATTCACCCACTATTGTGTGCGAGTGAGAGAAAGGAGGTGAATTAGGATGTTTAGTTTAGGGGGGTTAACAAAAAGCACCATTGACGAGAGCAGGGTCTGGGACGTGATAATCATCGGAGCCGGACCAGCAGGATATACAGCTGCAATTTACGCCGCTAGATTTGGATTAGAGACTATAATTATCACAAAGGACCTTGGAGGAAACATGGCTATAACCGACCTAATAGAGAATTACCCTGGATTTCCAGAAGGGATAAGCGGCTCAGAGCTCTCAAACAGGATGTACGAGCAGGTTAAGAAGTATGGAGTTGATGTTATATTTGATGAAGTTATTAGGATAGACCCAGCCGAATGCGCCTATTATGAAGGTCCTTGTCACTTCAGTGTTAAGACAGCTAACGGGAAGGAGTACAAGTCTAAGGCAATAATCATCGCGGTCGGAGCTGAGCCCAGGAAATTAAACGTTCCCGGAGAAAAGGAGTTCACGGGAAGAGGAGTTAGCTACTGTGCAACCTGTGATGGGCCGTTATTCGTCGGTAAGGAAGTCATCGTAGTTGGGGGAGGAAACACGGCACTTCAGGAAGCTTTGTACCTCCACAGCATTGGAGTTAAAGTTACTCTAGTTCATAGGAGGGACAAGTTCAGGGCAGATAAGATACTCCAAGAGAGGCTTAAAAAGGCTGGAATACCAACGATTCTCAATACCGTAGTTACAGAGATGAAGGGAACAAACAAAGTGGAAGGCGTTGTTTTGAAGAACGTTAAGACTGGGGAGGTGTTTGAGAAGAAGGTTGATGGGGTCTTTATATTCATCGGCTACGAGCCAAAAACTGACTTCGTTAAACACCTTGGAATTACCGATGAGTATGGATACATAAAGGTCGACATGTACATGAGGACAAAGATCCCGGGCATATTTGCAGCTGGGGATATAACCAACGTATTCAAGCAGATTGCAGTGGCTGTTGGCCAAGGTGCAATTGCCGCAAACTCAGCTAAGGAGTTTATAGAAAGCTGGAACGGAAAGAGTATTGAGTGAACTTTCCTTTTCTCTGAAAATTTTTCGAACAAAAATGATCATTTTCGAGCTTAAAGTTAAAAGTCTGTTCTCCAACCTTTCCTGGGTGAGAATAAATGGAGCTTAGGCCAAATGTTAAGGAGATTCCTGGGCCAAAAGCAAAGAAAGTGATTGAAGAGCACCACAAATACATGGCAACGACGACAAATGACCCGAACGAGTACTTCCTCGTTATCGAGAAGGCTGAAGGGGTTTATTGGATCGATGTTGACGGAAACGTAATCCTAGACTTCTCCTCAGGAATTGGAGTTATGAACGTGGGTCTCAGGAACCCCAAGGTTATAGAGGCCATAAAGAAGCAACTCGATCTAGTTCTCCACGCTGCTGGAACCGACTATTACAATCCCTACCAGGTTGAGCTAGCTAAAAAACTTGTGGAAATAGCTCCAGGAGACGTCGAGAGGAAAGTATTCCTTAGCAACAGTGGAACAGAGGCCGATGAAGCAGCTTTGAAGATAGCGAAGTGGTCCACGAACAGGAAAATGTTCATAGCCTTCATAGGTGCATTCCACGGAAGAACCCATGGAACCATGAGCCTAACTGCCAGCAAGCCCGTCCAGAGGAGCAGAATGTTCCCAACAATGCCTGGAGTAGAGCACGTGCCATATCCGAACCCCTACAGGAATCCATGGCATATCGATGGTTACGAACACCCCGATGAGCTCGTAAACAGGGTTATCGAGTACATTGAGGACTACCTATTCGAGCACTACGTTCCAGCTGAAGAGGTTGCCGGAATATTCTTCGAGCCAATTCAGGGTGAGGGTGGCTACGTAGTCCCACCGAAGAACTTCTTCAAGGAGCTTAAGAAGCTAGCCAACAAGCATGGAATCTTGCTAATTGACGACGAAGTTCAGATGGGCATGGGTAGGACAGGAAAGATGTGGGCAATTGAGCACTTCGATGTCGTTCCAGACATAGTTACCGTTGCAAAGGCCCTTGGTGGTGGAATACCAATAGGAGCAACAATATTCAGGAAGGATCTTGACTTTGGAGTTAGCGGAGTCCACAGTAACACCTTCGGAGGCAACGCCGTTGCGGCTGCTGCAGCACTAGCTGTAATTGAGGAGCTCCAGAACGGATTGATAGAGAACGCCCAGAAGCTCGAGCCACTGTTCAGGGAGAGGCTTGAGGAAATGAAAGAGAAGTACGAGATAATTGGAGATGTCAGGGGACTTGGACTTGCATGGGGTGTCGAGTTCGTCAAGGACAGGAAGACCAAGGAGTACGCTACAAAGGAAAGGAACGAGATAGTGGTTGAAGCACTTAAGAGAGGGCTAGCACTACTTGGCTGTGGAAAGAGCGCAATAAGGCTCATCCCGCCACTGATAATCAGCGAGGAAGAGGCAAAGATAGGCCTTGACATATTCGAAGAGGCAATAAAGGTAGTAAGCGAAAAGCATGGATACAAGATTCACTAAACCAAGGAGAGTACGTGCCTTATCGCCTCTGCTCC
>QMUI01000235.1 GCA_003660485.1 Thermococci archaeon
AAGAGTTTTAGAAGTTTTCTTTATGCTTCATGGGAGGAATAAAACCCTTATGCCCCCCTTCGAGCGTGCTTAGCTAATTTCCCGTAGTACTCAACCTCCTCTCCCTCATTGAATGTTACATAGTTGAGGATCTCTTTGGGAGAGATTATTTATCCTTAAGTGCCTCAATAACCTTCTCCATGTGCTTCCTAAGCTCAGCTCTCAGCAATTAGACACATCTAAAAAGATTTTTTGAAAAGAAGCTTTAAAATCATTTTATTATCTCCTCCTTTATCGTCTCCGCTATCTCCCTTATTGCCTGTGATGCCTTTGACTCTGGGAACGCCTCAATGAAGGGCCTAAGCATCGACATGCTCCTCGGAATGGTGGAGTCGTAGGGTATTTCCCCGAGGATGGGAATTCCTTCTTGCTCTGCCCATTCCCTAAGCTTCGTGAACCCAGGATTTATGTCGGCCTTGTTTATTATTAGATAGGCAGGCTCGTGGAAGTGCTGGACTACCTTATAGACCCTCTGAACGTCGCTCAGCGAGGCTGGAGTTGGCTCGGCAATTAAAATTGCAACATCGGCCCCTCCAACGCTAGCTATAACTTGGCATCCAATTCCAGCAGCGGAGTCAACAATCATATGCTCTAGGTTTTGCTCCTTCATTATCCGCTTGGCCCACTCCTTCTCCTCCGTGACTAACTTACCACTCTCGGGCCTTCCTACGTCAAGTTGGGCCGAGATTATTGGGAAGCCGTACTTGGTTGTGGCCCTCCTTATAACTCCAGAGCGAACCTGCTCTAGGGTTATCGTTCCTGGGACAGGACACACTAAACCACAAACGTTGCAACCTTCGCAGGTGAGCTCGTTGACCACGTAATTACCTTCATCATCAACGTAGATGCACTCGTAAGGACACCTCATCTGACAGATCCCACAGCGGACGCACGTTTCCGTGTTAATTCTAGCTATCTTCGCTCCTATGTGCTCTCTCTCCTCCTCCCATTCAGTTACTCCTAGGAGCAAACCCAGGTTAGGAGCCTCAGCATCTGCATCAACCGCTATTAGCCTGTACTCATCCTTGAGCAGGTAGAGCAAAGATGCCGTAACCGTGCTCTTGCCAACACCACCCTTACCGCTCGCTATAACTATCTGCATTTTATCACCCCCTCAAGAACTCGTAAATCCTCTCAGCAATTCCCCTGAATATCTCAGCTTCGGGATAATCAGTCGTTACAATTGGAGTTCCAGAAACGTACGTTTTTACGATGTTCTCGCTGTACGGTATCTCCGCTATTACTTTGGCGTTATACCTCTCCGCTCTCTCGTAGACTTCGTTAACGTCACCCAGATCCGCCCTGTTTATCACGACCCAAGTTTCAATTCCCATAAGCTTGCCGAGCTGTAAGATCAACTCGGTATCGTGGATTCCTAGGGGAGTTGGCTCAGTGACTGCAATTAAAAGCTGAGATCCCTCAATGGCCTTTGAAACTGTATTCCCTGTTCCTGCGGCTGTATCAACTATCAAGAGCTCGTAGTCAAGGTTTTTGAGCCTCTTCTTGGCGGCAACTACTAATGGCATTGACCTCTCTTCTCCCTCCCTTAGCTTTCCTGTCACGAGGGTAAAGCCATAGGGGGTTGGCGTAACGTACGTGTGGCCAATAAGCCTTGAGCCTTCCTGAATTGCTCCAGGAACTGGACAGACTATCTCACAGGCCCTGCAGCCCGAGCACAGGGTAGGCATTAGGAAGGGCGTTCCGTCCTTCAAGGTTATTATCGCGTGCTCCTCACAGACCTCCGCGCACTTCCTGCACTTTATGCACTTTGAATAGTCAAACTTGGGCATGAACTGGTTTACCTCCTCCTCGTTCTGTAACTCAACCCCTAAGAGGAGGTGATCATTTGGAGCCTCAACGTCTAGGTCAGCCAAGATAAGCTTAAATTTCTTCGCGAGTTCAACCGCAACGTTTATGGCAACTGTTGATTTGCCCGTTCCACCCTTTCCACCGCTTATTGCTATCTGCATCTCCTCACCTCCGAGAATTAGGTTAGCCTAATATTTTTAAAATTTGTGCGTATGCTCAAATCTGTTTAATCTGATCAAATCCTAGACCTAAGCTTCCTCATATAGAACTTTACACCGTTGTACTCGAGCTCAATTAGCTTACCCTCCTTAATTAGCTTCTCAACTACATCCCAGGAAGCATTGGCCTTCCTAAGTAGTTCTCTAACTGCATCTTCCCTCATCGGGTGAACCGCTGTTATTGAAAGTATGTCCTCCTCAACGTTGCCCGTGAACGCGAAGGCGTTGCCTTCGTACCCTATTAGGTATTCAACGTTTTCGGGTCCAATGGCTTCGCTGAAGAGCTGGTATGCTAGGTGAATAACTTCCTCACTCGCCGGTTTGACCCATTTTTCTGCTGGGGGCCTCGTCGGGATTGCGACGTAAGCTTTGTCGGGCTTTAGCTCTTTCAGGAACTCTGCGATTCTTTCAAGCTCATTACCGTAGTCTATGTTTATCAGCATCGTTTCCGTAACAACTACTCCTGAGAATTCGTCCCTTAACGTGAGCATTCCCTCCAAAATTCTCTCCAAGCTTAGGGACTTGTGGGGTCTGTCAACTTTCCTCCACACTTCCGGGGTTACCGCGTCAAGCTTCAGTGAGATGAAGTCAAAGTTCATCAAGTCCTCCCTTACGTCCTCCCTCCAAACGAGGGATGAGTTAGTTAGAATGGCCAGCCTTATTCCGAGGTCTTTGAGCATCTCAGCTTCTTTCCCCAGGTTAATGTCGAGAGTCGGCTCACCATCGGGAACGAAGGTTACGTAATCTATTTTTTCTTTTCTTTCTAGGGCCTCATTCACTTTCCTTTCAAC
>QMUI01000236.1 GCA_003660485.1 Thermococci archaeon
GAGAAAAATGAAACACTCTGCTTTGACTCCAAGGGAAAGCCTGTAAAGATTGCAGATGTCATGACTTCTAACACCTCAATTCTAACATACTACAAAACTTTCATGCCTCCAGTCGTACTCGTCAAGACAACGTTTGGTGTAGAAAAAGTTCCTCCAGATTTAGAAGCCGTTGGAAGAAACTTAATGATTTACGACGGCTCTTCGGGAATTTTGTTGAGCATGTTGGCATTTCACGTCCCAGACGCCAAAGCTGCAGGATTTCCAATGTTATTTGGGTTTGACGAGTATATGCATAAGCTCAGTTGGGAATCTAAAAAAGAAGGAACTATGGTATCTGGTGGTCTCGTCCTCTACGACACGAATGCCAACTTCATTCAGCCTAAGAAGGATACTTACTCCCCGTCGACCTCTCCCCTTGCTTATGCCTACCTCGTAGGCATTATAGCTGTAGTCTTACTTGCACTTAGGTTCTTCGTAAGGAGGGGATATCATGAGTAAGTTAAGGGTTCTGCTTAACTGGGAACTAAATGACCCGCTTAAGGTTATTATTTTGATTACTGGCATGTTACTAAATGCCTTGATAATTCACAGGTCATATTTGAACGTTTCCTCTTCACTAACTCACTTTGTTGGGATTTCGATGCTGAGGATTGACCCCGAAAGCACCCACACAGCCCTGATAATCGAGTCTCTCCTCCAGAATCTTAGCTTCTGGATGAACTCCTTCTCATTTCTGGTACTTCTTGGTGTAATTACTTTCAGGCTTGATAGAGATTTTGGATATGCAAACTCCCTATACTCCCTTCCCTACTCAAAAACAAAGATACTTATAGCCAAGCTACTGGCGGTGTTAATGTTTTCCCTTCTTTTGATTCTCCTGCCATTCTTTTCTGTCACGATCCTGGCAAACTTTACAATAATTCGATATATACCAGCAATTCTATCTTCAAATCCCGTGACATTTCGCTTAATCATGGTTCTTTACGCGATTCTTTATTCGCTCGCTCTCATTCTTTTGCTGTCTCTCCTCTCTCCTAATGTCTTTATAGCCTTTATAACAAGCTTCTTACTCCTTTTTGCACCGATTTTTCTGCACCTTGGTGTTATCCCTCCAGCTCTCTTCATTTTTGCAAGCTATGAGGGTGGTCTTTCACCGATTGGACAAAAATTTCTAATTTCTGGAATCTTGATCCCCGCTATCCTACTCCTCTCCTCAGCACTTTTAATGAACAGGAGGGATATCAAATGAGACTCCTTACGGCCATTATTACTTTCTTTCTCCTACTCCCGGCAGCCATGGTAATTCAGTATTATGAGTATTCTAGGGAGATAAAGTCTGTAGGCCCCTATCCTTTACTTCCATCCGGGCAAGAAGGAGGACACTCAATAACATTCTCGACGCCGACTCAGTCCTTAGCTGAAATAGAATGCACTGGGGGTTCTGGATCTCTTGAAATCGTTGATATTTTCAGTGGCGAGAGAGTTTTCTCAGCTCTCATCCATGGGCAGATCTCAGAAGAACTTGTTATTCCCCATGAAGGATCATACTACGTAGCTTATTTTGGTAACGGCTCTCTTTCCTGTGTTATAAGGTTCAAGGAGAACTATCCAACGGAGAGCGTCCAGAATGCAATCTACACTACTGGGACAGTATCCGCACTCATCCTTGCGATCCTTCTCTGGAGGAGGTGGAGAAGGTGATAGTCGCTGAAAACCTAATAAAGTGCTTTGGGAGTATATATGCGCTGAGGGGGATAACCACAGAGATTCCGGAGGGAATGACGTTAATTCTTGGTCCCAACGGCGGAGGAAAATCAACTTTCCTGAAGCTCGCTACAGGAATCTACCGACCAACTAGCGGAAAGATATATGTTTTCGGAGAAGATCCTTGGAAAAGCGAGAAGATAAAGGAGATAATCGGTGTTTCCTATGATCCACCTTCTTTCCCCAAATTCATCACAGGTAGGGAATGGCTGATGCTCTTTGCATCGGCTAAGGGACATGGAGAAGAGGAAGTAGAAAGAGTTGCCAAGCTGTTCAATATCGACTTTCTCGACAAGAGAATAGGAGGATATTCCTCCGGAATGTTAAAGAAGCTAAGTGTGGCTCAGGCTTTTATAGGAGAACCAAAGCTCATATTCTTAGATGAACCTCTAGCCAACCTTGACTTCAAGAGTATTGCTAAGTTTGTTCGGCTTATGAAGAAGTTAAAAACAAGTGAAGAAGCAAGCTTTGTTGTTATCAGCCATATTTGGGAACCTCTACTCCCACTTGCTGACAAGGTTCTCGTTATCGCAGATGGAAAGCTCGTGCTTGAGGGGGATGTGGATGACGTGCAGGAGAAAGTTGAGATGCTTTTCAGGCCAAAGGTGGATATCGAAGAGTGATGCATAAATTGGAATCTTTGAGTTAATACGCTATGAGGAACATAATAACAAGTCTAGGTGTATTATATGATCTCAGATATTTTTATGGAACTTGATCAAGCTGTTGCAACTATATGCAAAAATCATGCATGTTGACAAACCGGGGGAGAATGGAGTTGGAGGTTTCGGAATTTTCCTCAGACTTATAGTCAGGAATCCTTACAAGATCTAAGCAATTGCGTCAATACAGTATTGGGTTTTAGTAGTTCTTTCCCCAACGTACTACAAGTCCGACCCGCCAGTGTTCCTTTTGAATCCAGTAAACTTCCCTCCTTAACATCCTGAGAGCGGCCGTTGATGTAGGAGCCATTGATGCCTTATCCTTTGCAATACCACTAATCCTCACAGCTATCTTCCGGGGATACGTTCATAAGAACATGCAAGCCTCTTACATGCTTGAGAAGCCTTTCTAACCTCAATTTTTA
>QMUI01000237.1 GCA_003660485.1 Thermococci archaeon
ATAATAGTCTTCGATGAGCTTCAGGTGTTGAAGGACCTGAAAGTTAATGGGCCACTAATATATGAGCTGTTCAACTTCTTCGTTCACCTAACCAAGGAGCTCCACTTGCCCACGTGATAGTTTCAACTTCGGACGGCCTTTTCCTCACTGATGTCTATACGAATGCTTCACTCCACGGGAGGGCGAAGTACTTCCTAGTTGATGACTTCGACGAGGAAACCGCTTTGGCATTCCTCCTCAGCAATGGGCTAACCGAGGAAGAGTCAAGAATCGTTATTGAATACTTCGGGGGAAAACCAGTTTATTTAGTTGAAGCTATTAACGAGAAGAAGGCTGGAAGGGACATAGAAGAGTACTGCAGGGAGCAGTTCATGGTGAGGCTAAATCAGGTAAAGCCCGTGGTGAGAAAGTTAAATGATCCATCTATTTAATTGACCTCGGCGAAAGGGAAGTTTTAGAGTATGACGAGTTGACTGAGGACATGCTCACGCTCGCCAGGAAAAACGTGATTTTCATCGATCCCGACAGGGGAGTTATAAGGCCCCAGGGGAGGCTTGAGCTGAAGGTCATTAGGTTTATAAGCGGGAAGCTTTTAGGTAACCCTGGGATGCCCCGGTGGCCTAGCCTGGATAGGGCGCGAGGCTGCGGACCTCGAGGTCCGGGGTTCAAATCCCCGCCGGGGCGCCACACCTTAAAGTCTCCTTTTGTACGATAGGGAGAGGGAGATCGAGGATATACTAAGCCTAATAGATGAGAACAGGCCCTTAATAGTTATAACCGGGATTAGGAGACTGGGCAAAACATCACTTCTTAGAATAGCCCTAAACGAGGCTGGCAGGGAGTACGTTATAGTGGATCTTAGGGCAAATCCCCTTAAAGCTTCCTTTCTTTAACCCTTTTATCCCACTCTTCAAGCATCTTATCCAAAGCCAACAGCTGATTCAGCCTTATCCTTACCTTCCTGTTCTCCCAGTCTATCGAACCCTTAAAGTCGTTCAGCAACTCAAAGACCTTCTCGGCCTCATCCCTGGGCAGGAACTTACCGTAAAACTCTTCGCCGCAACGGGGACATTTAAATGCAAAGTTCTCCAAGGCATTAATGAACTCATTCTTGTTCTTGAGTAGTTCGCTGAAGTTTTCAAGGGTTAGCATTTGATCGATGAGATCCCTCCAGTCAAGGGGTGCACCGCAAACCGGACACTTCGCCATAGCCTCACCCTGAGGAATTTCAAGAGGAACATTAAAAACGTTATTTGGCATAGGAAATTTTAGGTGGTGGAATGCATTACGATGAAGTCGAAGTGCTATTAAATAAATCCTCCGAGTTCCTTGAACTTGCAGAAGTTGCACTAGCCAGGGAAAAATATGATAGCGCGGTGTTCTTGGCTGAGCAGGGGCTTCAGCTGTACCTCAAAGCCCTATTGGTGAAGTATTCAAACATCAAGCCCAAGACGCATTCATTGAGGGAGCTACTTGGGTTTCTCGGCGAGGCAATAGAAGCTCAGGATAAAATAAGCGAGTTCATAAAAGAAAACAGGAGTATTTTAAAGGAGCTAGAATCAGCGTACATCCTCGCGAGGTACGAGCCCAGGGTTTATGAGAAGGAGGAGGCGGAAGAGTTATTAAAGCTCGCAAAGGACGTCATTAAATTCGTGGAGGCTCTTGCTGATGAATTCGAGAGAAGAATTAGTGAAGAAGATGATAAAGAGGGGAAGGGAAAGGTACATCATGATTAAAAACTACCGCAAGTACCTCCCCGCCATAGAGAGGGCATGCAGGGAGATTTTTGGAGAGTGTGAGATATATATTTTCGGAAGCGTCCTAACTGGAAAATTCACCGCGGGGAGCGACGTTGATGTTCTAATAAAGGTCAAGGAACTTCCAGATGAAAACGATATCAAGGAGAAAATTGAAGAGCTCGCCGAACTTCCCGACAATCATCCGTTTGAGTTCCACATAGTTGATGATGAAGGATTCAAGTACTACAGGGATGTTCTAAAGGTGAAGCTAGCTAAGATAGACTCCTTAGAAACTTCTCAATCTCCTTAACCAAGAATTTTATCGCCTCGTTTAAGTTCTTTTTGCCATTAGCTCCCGCGGCCCCAGCGTGCCCTCCGCCGGAACCCTCAATTATCGGCCCAACCTTCTCCATAATTTTGCCGAGGTGAAGTCCCCTCTTAACGAGGTAATCCTTGGCCCTCGCAGAAATTCTAACCCCACCTTTCTCGCTCCCGACTATGGCAACGTCGGCTCCCAACTGGAGGAAGACCTTACAGGCCAAGGCTTCATATGCGGAAACCCTAGACGTCACAACGACAAACCTCCCAACCTTGTGGATCTCCATCCTCTGACAAGCTTTGAGGATAGCCATCCTCTTCGCCTGCTCGGTGTTCTCATCGCTAACCGGAGCGACAAGTTGGGAGATCTCAGGTATCGAGAAGTTGTATAGGTTTAGTATCTCGTACACGGTCTTGAAGGTCTTGGCGTTTGCATACCTAAAGTTCGATGTATCCGAGATTATTCCAGCGAGGAGAACTCTTGCAGAGTCCTCGTCCCTGTAGCTGAACTTCTTGAAGAGCTCCCAAACTATCTCGGCCGTAGAAGTTCTCATTGGATCAACGACCGCTATGTCCGCAGGAATGGGATTCTCCTTCTCGACGTGATGATCGATGACAACTATCGTGGAGGAGGCGGGAATTTCGATGGGCTCAAGCTGCTCAAGGGACGATGTGTCGAAGATGAACACGACCCTTTCATCTATCATGGGGTTCTTCTCTATTGGAACCTTAGAGAAAGCCATTAAACGCCTAGAATAGCTCGCCACACTCTGGGCAACACCAATCC
>QMUI01000238.1 GCA_003660485.1 Thermococci archaeon
GTGGAGATAAAGAAGAGTTATGGAAGCATTCTCGACTACGTGAAGCTCCCCTTGAATGTTTAACTTCTCCCTTCCACTTAACCTCCGCAACTAGGTACAATTTTTTATTTCTTAACCTAGAGCAATTTAAATTAGGCATTTCAATCCTCACTGGCTGAAGGGAGTAGTACTTTGCCAGCAGTCTTTCAAAGAACCTCTCAACGTAGTGCGATATTCTCTCCCTAAGTATCTTTTCACCGCTTCATCTGGAAGTTCTGTTTCAAAGAACCCATATTTAGCATTCAGGTAATGTGCAAAATCTACCACTGGAGATAGATGTCTGTACCTGAATATCCTTTTCCTCTTTCCAAAGAGTTGTATCCGCTCAAGAATCCCATGTTTACAAGTGTTTTAAGAAGGAGCAACTGCACTACTGGTTTCCTTTTCTATGAGTCCCCTTGAGTAGAGTTTATTAGTTATTTCTCCTGAAGTTGACTTTCCATCCGCAACGGCCTCAAGTATCGCGGAATATCTCATTGTTAACTCCCTACTCTCCTCTGTGAATATTTCACCAATTAAACTGGGAATATTGCCCTTCAAGGTTGTCCTAGAGGTTGAAAAAACTCTCTTCCCCAAGCTTTCAAGGGCTGGAGCCAACCAAGGCTCTTGGACAAGAACGGCAAGCTCTATCATAGTTTTTCCACTAATACCCTAACTCACTAACGAAATTAATGGCATCCCTTGGATCAACCAAACCTAACTCCCTTAGATAGAACAACCCGAGCAGTGGACTGTTACTTCCTACAAGCTCCCTGAAATAGTATCTTGTTGAAGCTATTAGAATAAGTTTCCCTTTTCCAGGCAGTCCTTGGAGAGCTGAGAAGAAGGGCTCACCGAGTCTGTGGAATTCATCGATAACGATCCTTCCTCGCTCTAGGAGAAGAAGAAATACTCCCATAATCTCCGAGAACGAATACCTTTCACCCCTATTTATTTCAACTATTTCCCTAATGAGAGTACTTAGCCCTTATCTCTGATGTAGAATGTTTTCCCTGTTTTTCTCCTCCACAAACTAACAACCATCTTGCATACAAAACATCTTTAAGCTCGTATTCCTTAATTTTAAGTCTAAGTTAAAGTATCTAAGACTTAGTTTGTGCTATGCCGTCAAGAAGGACTAAAGTTATAATATAATCTTGGAAGGGATTGTCGATGTCAGGGAAAATGTACGTTAAGGTGTATAGAGTTCAAGGTGAAATTTTGGTAGCAGCATGTGATGAAGAATTGCTGGGTAAAACATTTAGAGAGGGTGAACTCAAGCTTGAAGTGAAGGAGAGGTTCTACAAAGGGGAGCTTATGGACGTTGAAGAGCTAGGCAAATTATTAGAGGAAGCCACAATAGCCAACCTAACTGGCGAAAGGGTTGTTAGCAAAGCAATTGAGCTCGGCTATATAGATGAGACCAGGGTTCTCAGAATTCAGGGAGTTCCACATGCTCAGATGGCCAAGATGCTGTTCTAGTTAGAGAAAAGGGATAATAAAATGTCTAAAGCTTAGCTTTTATCCCGGTCTCTTCCTCTACTTCCCTAAATCCTTTCTTTATGTACTCTGCAAGCTCAGGATCAATTTCCAGCAGTAGGGCGAGAAACTCTCCAACGTGCTCCTTCTCTTCATTTGCTACATCATAAAAAACGCGCTTCACCTTCTCATCCTCTATCAGCTCGGCAAGTTGCTCGTAGAAGCTTATGGCATCAAGCTCAGCCTCTATTGCCCAGCGCAAGGCTTGGGCTATCTCCCTCTTTGAAAGGGGCCTGTCCCTACTTAACAAGAAAGGTTTTTCAGCCAGCATGGAATCACCTATGTTAGTATGCTTTGGGGGCTTAATAACTTTCCTGTTTTAGGACTATTTCAGATTTTTGCCTTTAAGTGCCAATTTGAGCTAACTTCTCTCAGCTTCAAAGACCAGTGCACTAACAAAGCTTATTAAAGTTTAAACAAAATGCTCCTACATGGATGAGTTAAAACACCTAATAGAAACTTCAACGAGAATAGTTATTTGTGGAATTGGGAATGATGTAAGGAGTGATGATGCCTTTGGAGTTGCATTTGTAGAAAGGCTCAGGAAAAAGGTAAAAGGTAAAAACATTCTAATCCTCAACTGCGGCCCGGTTCCCGAGAGCTTCCTGGGAAAGATAATTGAGTTCAATCCTGATTTGATAATATTCGTTGATGCGGTACACTTTAATGGAAAGCCCGGGGAGTTGATTATCGCTGATCCCGAGGGGACGCTTGGAGATGCAATTTCAACCCATGGGATGCCCCTAAAAATTTTGATGAAGTTCATAAAGGAGCACATAAATGCCAAGGCAATTCTGATTGGTTGTCAGCCAAAGAACTTAGAGATGTTCGGGAAAATGAGTCCAGAGGTTAAAGAGGCATTAGAAAAATTGCTCTCCCTATTTTTTGAGATTCTTTAAGTCCTCCTTCCTGTTAACGTTAAAGAAGCTGATACGCCATTCCTGGGGCAGGACCTCTATGTTGATGTAACATACATTTGAGGAAGTTATCGCATCGTACAGCTTGTACCTACCCTCATTTATCCTCTTCCCCAGGATATCTCGGAATTCCTGGGCGTAAGCTGAATGGAGAGGCTCAAGGTAACCGTTGCTCCACCTGGGAACGCACGCAATTTTTCCAGAATTATTGAATTGTTCAATTATGTAATCGATGAATTCTGGAATTAAAGAAGGCATGTCCCCGCCCACAACGAAAGCATCTCCCAATGAGAGTGCAGTGAAGATACCACTTATCGGGCCTACCATCAGCTCATCAACCACGACGCTGTATCCA
>QMUI01000239.1 GCA_003660485.1 Thermococci archaeon
CCATCTGCATTAACTATAATTCCTCCACCAAAGTACTTCTTAAGGCCTTCAGCAGCTTGCTTTACAACGTACCCTATGGTGTCAGCGTTGTTATAGCTCGGAATTCCAACGACCACCTTCATTTTCAACCACCTCCACTCTTATCTCCTCCTAAGAATTTTAAAACTTTTAGTAACTAAATTGAGCATTAAGGAAAGTCGGGATTAATTGAGCTTTTCATGCTAATACAGGCGTATTTATCATCTATATTTGACATTCAAAAATGACCGTCACTTTTTTTAACCTTAAGCCTCTCTAAATAGTTACAGGTGAGCGGTCATGCCAGAGAGACTCAAAGTCGGCGTGATAGGCTGTGGAAACATCTTTAACCTAGCCCACAAGCCAGCACTAAAGGCCATGAGGAAAACGATAAAGGTAGTAGCGGTAATGGATATAGACGAGGAAGCAGCAAAAAAAGCAGGGAAAGAGCTCAATGCTAAGGTCTTCACGAACTTAGATGAGTTCCTAGAGCAAGAAATGGATGTTGTTGAGATATTAACTCCAACGTACACACATGCAGAGCTCACAATAAAAGCGCTGAAGGCTGGCAAGAATGTAATAGTCGAGAAGCCAATAGCATTAACGGTAGAGGAAGCGGAAAAAATGATTAAGGAGGCAGAGCAACAGGGGCTTAAGCTTTTTGTTGGCCACGTAAGGAGGTTCGACAAGAGATGGAGACAAATAAAAGATGTGATAAAATCCAAGAACATTCTACCAATGCAGATTAGGAAGACCGAAGTGCAACACCTACCATTTCCCGCCGACTACTGGTACTGGGATGAGAGCAAGAGTGGCGGAGTTATCACAGATCTCGGCGTTCACGTGACAGACTTCCTGAGATGGTTTTTTGAGAGCGAGCCCGTTGAGGTGTTTGCAATAGGAAAAGCGATAAGAGGAGAGGCAAGAGTAAACAAGACTTACGATCATGTCGTCATGTTCATAAAGTTCGAGGGAGACAAAACCGGAATAGCTGAAGTGAGCTGGAGCTATCCGCTACCGGCTAAGTACGGCGTCTTCTACCACCACCTTGATATAATAGGGAAGAACGGGAGGATAAGGTACACCCCACTGGATACTCCAGTCGTGGGAGTTGTAAAGAGCACATTCGAGATGCCAAGGTTCTCACCAATGCTGTCAACGTTTCCCGAAGCATTTGAGGCTGAGCTTAGACACTTCTTTGAATGCATAAAGAGTGACTGTGAACCAGTTGTTACAGCAAAAGATGCTCTAATAGCTTTATACATAGCGGAAAAGGCGAGAGAGAGCATTAGAAAGGGCGAGCCCGTTAAGTTGGAGGTGATGTGATATGGTGAGGTTCGGAGTTATAAGCTACGCTCATCCTCACGCCCTAAGGTACGCATCAACGATAAGGGCTAGCAGAAGGGCAAAGCTTGTTGCAATTTCAGGAGATGGGGCTAACGCAAACATCGCAAAGATCGAGGCCAGGAAGTACGGGGCAAAGTTCTATCCCAGTTATGAGGAGCTCCTCAAGGACAAGACCGTGGAAGCAGTGTATATAGCAATAGAAACGTACAGACACAAGGAGGTAGCAATAAGGGCGGCCGAGGAAGGGAAGCATATCCTCCTAGAGAAGCCAATAGCCCTTACAATAGAAGATGCGAAGGAGATAATAAAAGTGGCAAAGAAAGCCGGAGTAAAGCTGATGGTTCCCTTCAACCCGAGGTTCACACACCCATTAAGAAAGGCCAAAGAAATGGTTGAAAGTGGAGAGATAGGCAGATTGGAGTACATCTATGCTATCTCAGAGTACGTTAAGCCACCCATGTTCTTGGAGGGCCTAGATACAAGCTGGTTCTTTGACCCGAAGAAGAGTGGTGGAGGAGGGTTTATGGATACAGCCCCACACGGAATAGACTCATTATTCTGGCTGACCGAAAGCGAACCCGTTAGAGTTTACGCCGACATAGGTTCAAAGATCTGGGGATTCAAGGTTGATGATATTGGAACAGCCTTAATAGAGTTCAAAAACAACGTCATTGCACTATTAACGGCAGGATGGGCAAATCCAAGAGGATATCCCTATGGACTTGAGATGAAGTATTACATAGTCGGTGATGACGGTTTCCTTGACATCAGGACTGCTTATCCGGACTTCACGGTCTACCAGGAGAGAACTGAGAAGATATACTGGGAGAGGCCGGACGTTGAGGGGATAATAAACGCCTTCATAGATGCAATTCAGCAAGATAAAGAGCCACCAATTACGGGAGAAGATGCCCTTAAGAACCTTGCGGTGGTTTTAGCAGCATATGAATCTACAAAAACAGGAAAAGCGGTAAAAATAGAGCTCTAATCTTTTCCTATTATTCCTGATACCAAGTCTCTTATTGCCTTTTCTGGATCTTTTGCCTTTGTAACACCACTTGCCAAGAGAACTCCAACAGTTCCAAGCTCTATGGCCTTCTTCACATCTTCGCCAGTGCTTATTCCAGCACCACAGAGAACCTTAACGTCGGGGTTAACCTTCTTAACGAGCTCGACCGTATTGGTGATAACTTCAGGCTTAGCCTTGCTTACTGGAATCCCAGTCCCTATAAGCTCCGGAGGTTCAACTGCGACATAGTCAGGGTTTAAAGCCGCCACGGCAGCACTTACAGCAGGGTTGTTTGAGCAAACCATGGTAATTAGACCAACTTCTTCAGCCCTCCTTATAGCTGCCTCAAGATCAGCTAGGATCATCCTGTTTTCGGAGTGGTTGAGCAGGGTTCCGACGGCTCCAGCTTCCTTAACAGCCTCGGGAAGAAC
>QMUI01000240.1 GCA_003660485.1 Thermococci archaeon
GGCGTAGGAGGAGCTTAATGCGGTAAACACTATGCTCGCGCTTGAAGTCCCTATTGCGTGGTGAATTTCAACCCCGACTATGTTCAATATTGGAACTAGGAGGAAACCCCCACCGAGGCCGAATAAGGCTGCGAGGGTTCCAACGAGAATTCCAACTCCAAAGTAGCCCAGGTACTCAATCATTAGTGGCCCTCCTAGAGTTCGAAGGTTATCGCCTCTATGAGCTTTATCAGCGCTTCAAGATCCCTTAAGTGAAGCATCTCAACCTCGCTGTGAAGGTACTTTATTGGAACGCTTAAAGCGAGAACCTTTGCCTTGTGCTGGAACGCTGAGGCATCTGTTCCTCCCCCTGTAACGCCGATCTGTATTGGAATATCGTTCTTCTCAGCTATCTCAAGCACATTTTTGACTAGATCCCTGGAGTAGATTGCAGAATTATCAACGGCCCTTATAACCGGCCCCTTGCCGAGAGCAACATCACCCGTCAATTCATTACAGCAGGCGAAGGAGTCTATTGCGAAGGCGTACCTGGGGCTGTAAGTGTTCGCTAGGAACTTCGCGCCTTTAAGCCCTACCTCCTCCTGAACAGTAAAGGCAAAGATGACTTTCTTTTCAAGCTCGTGGTCTACGAGGTCTTTTATTGCCTCAATTAATGCAACAACCCCAAATCTATCGTCGAGGGATCTTGTTGAAACGTACTTGCCGTTCAAGACCGCGAAGTGTTTCTTGAACACCGCGTAGTCGAGGGGCTTAATTCCTAGGGCATCAACTTCTTCCCTGCTCTCAGCTCCAACGTCAATAACCAGATCGTGCCAGGGCTTAACCCCTTTATCTCCCTTGATGTTTAGGTGGGGAGGGATTGCCCCAATAACTCCATCCACCTTTCCATCTTCGGTTATAACATCTACATGCCTTCCGTACAACAGCCTGTCATCTATGCCTCCGATCTTCCTGAACCTTAGCTTTCCATCCTGGGTTACACCCGTGATTAAGAGGCCTATCTCGTCCATGTGCGCCATGAAGAGTATCTCCTCCTCTCCTTCCCCAAGCTCCACTATCAGGTTTCCAATTCCATCGATCTTGTAATCGGCGAAATCTTTTAGCTCCTCTATAATTACCTCCCTAACCTTTTCTTCGTAGCCTGAGATTCCTGGGGTTTGGGTCAGCTTTTTCAACAACTCTATCATCTTCATCCCTCCAGCATCTTAACCTCCTCTATGGGCCTGACCTTAACAACATCCCTATTCACTAAGTCCTTGGGAATTTCTCCCCTAAGAATAGCGAGAAGGTTTTTAACTGCTTGAAATCCCATATCCTCCAACGCTTCCTTTGCCAGCCCGGCGTAGTGCGGTGTTAAGACGGTTTCCCATTCGTACTCAAATAGTTCGTGCTCCTTAACTGGTTCCTCCTCGAATACGTCAGTTGCATAGCCTTTCAGCTTTCCCTCCCTCAATGCTTTCGTTAGTGCTTCCTCATCAACTAAGGCTCCTCTTCCAATGTTGACGAGGTACTTTCCCTTTAGCTTCTCGATTCTCTCGGCGTTTATTATATGGTACGTCTCCTTGGTGAGCGGTAAAGCTAGGATTACTATGTCAACTTCCTCTAAGAGGTCATCTCAAGGTAGATACTTCACGCCTTTCCTTTCAACTTCCTCCTTCCTGTGCCTCGACCAGTAATACAGGTCAACTCCGAAGGGGATCAGCCTTTTGGCTATGGCCCTTCCGATGGCTCCCATTCCAACTATCCCAACTTTCTTGCCGTAGAGCGTTTCTATTTCCTTGAACCCGCTCCAGACTACCCTGTGGCTCTCCCACTTTCCTTTCCTGATGAATTTATCGGCGTAGTGTATCTTTCTCATGAGGTTTATGAGGAGGCCAACGGTGAACTCCGCTACGGCCTCGCTGAGAACCCCGGAAACCTTGGTTACGTATATTCCCCTTCTCGTTGCTTCCTCAACGTCGACGTTGTCGTAACCCGCGGAGTGGCAGCTTATAACCTTCAGCTTCTCAGCCCTCTCCAAAACCCTCTTTGTGACCCTGTTGAGGGGCGAAACTATTATCCCATCGTACTCCTTTATCCTCTCGGCGAGCTCATCCTCGCTGGGGTAAAGGAGAACGTTAACGTCAACGTACCTCTTCAACTCCTCAAGTGGTCTACTTTTCATCTTGAAAAGAACGGCTACCTTAGGCCTCATGAAACCACCGTTAAGATACTCATCGAAAAGAGATATAAGAAGGTTTTGATGAAGGAATTTTGGGTGGTTCTATGGGCGTTGAGGAGCACAAAAAGGAGGCCCCCAGGACGTTTAAGTTCGGAGTAATAACGGTCAGCGATAAGGGAGCTAGGGGAGAAAGGGAGGATAAGACAGGCCCACTAATCGTGGAGGAGCTCTCTAAGCTCGGTGAAAACGTCCACTACAAGATAGTCCCAGATGACAAGCTTGAGATTCTGGTAGCCTTGTTTGAGGCTGTGAACAAGGGAGCAGATGTCGTCGTGACGACAGGAGGAACTGGAATAACGTCTACAGATGTAACGATAGAGGCCATAAGACCTCTATTCGACAAGGAGCTTAGCTTTGGCGAGATATTCAGACTGAAGAGCTATGAGGAGATAGGGAGTGCCGCAATCCTGACGAGGGCCACTGCGGGCATTATTAGGGGCAGGAACAGGATTGTCGTAGTGTTTGCCCTCCCAGGGAGCGTTAACGCGGTGAAGACCGGGCTGGAGATAATAAAGAGTGAGGCCTTCCACGTCCTCAAGCATGCCCGCGAGTGATTTTTCGAAACTTCTTTA
>QMUI01000241.1 GCA_003660485.1 Thermococci archaeon
AGGATAAAAGGGAGGAAGTTGTGAAGACTCCCTACGGTGAAGTAACCGTAACCATCGGAAGGATAAGTGGAGAGGAAGTGGTTTTCCTCGCCAGGCATGGAAGAGGACACTCAATCCCTCCCCACAAGATAAACTATAGGGCCAACATTTGGGCCCTCTACGAGCTCGGGGTTGAGAGAATTATTGCCACCTCAGCAGTTGGCTCCCTAAACCCAAATATGAAACCTGGAGATTTCATAGTTCTTGACCAGCTCATGGACTTTACTGTTTCGAGGCCCAGGACATTTTATGACGGAGAAGAAAGTCCCCACGATAGGAAGTTCGTTGCTCACGTTGACTTCACCGAACCCTACTGCCCCGAGATAAGGAGGGCACTAATAACTGCCGCAAAGAACCTGGCCCTCCCCTACCACCCCCGGGGAACTTACGTGTGTACTGAAGGTCCTAGATTTGAGACTGCTGCCGAAATCAGAGCTTACAGAATCCTGGGTGGCGACGTAGTAGGGATGACTCAGTGCCCTGAGGCGATACTTGCAAGGGAGCTCGGGATGTGCTACGCCAGCGTTGCGATAGTTACCAACTATGCCGCGGGGATAAGCCATCAAAAGCTAACTCACTCTGAAGTGATTGAGTTGATGCAGAAGAAAACGAGGGAGATAGTCTCGTTAATAGTTCATGCAATTCCCCTTATCCCAAAGGAAAGGAATTGCCCCTGTAAAGATGCGCTTAAGGGGGCCACTGGCTGAATCCAATCTTTTCAATTCTTTGAAACTTTGAAATTTTGCCATAAACTTGTAAAATAAATCTTAAAAATATTCTTTTCTTTGACAAAACAAAGGCAATCGGAGGTGCCCGGATGGGCTGGGTTGAGAGGTATTTTGAATTTGAAAAGTATAACACTGATCTTAGAACTGAGATCCTTGCCGGATTGACAACATTCATGACCATGGCTTACATCCTCTTCGTAAACCCCTCAATTCTTAGTGCAGCGATGGGCAAGGAGGCATTTGATTCACTCGTTACTGCGACAGCGTTGGCCGCAGGCCTCACGACTATACTAATGGGAATCTATGCCAAGAAACCATTCGCTCTTGCCCCAGGAATGGGGCTCAACGCGTACTTTGCCTTTACGGTAGCTCCCAAGTACGGATGGAAAGTTGCGCTGGCCGCGGTGTTCGTTGAGGGTATAATATTCATAATACTAAGCGTGACCAAGGTCAGAAGTGCAATAATCCATGCAATTCCCCTGAGCCAGAAGTACGCTGTTGGTGCTGGTATTGGGCTGTTCTTAACTTTCATAGGGCTTAATGATGTTGGTCTTCTGACAGCGGCAACAACAGAGGAGGGAATCCTTAAACTTACAGGCCTTAATGCCCATGCATTGGCAAAGCCCGAAACACTACTGTTCCTCTTCGGTCTGTTCGTTGCGGCAATTCTAATCGGTCTAAGGATCAAGGGTGCACTACTGATATCGATACTTGCAACTAGCATCATAGGATGGATAACAGGAGTTGCTCCTTGGCCAGAGAAGTTGTTCTCGATGCCCACAATAAGCTACACCTTCCTGAAGCTTGACCTCCACGGCTTACTCAATGCTGGAGCCCTTGGAGTAGTCTTTGCATTCTTCATGGTGGACTTCTTCGACACCCTTGGAACGGTCACCGGTTTGAGTGCCAAGGCGGGCTTCCTGACCAAGGAGGGTAAGATACCAGATGCAGAGAAGGTTCTCCTCACGGATGCAATAGGAACTACATTTGGCGCGATCCTCGGTACCTCGACCGTCACAACGTACATCGAGAGTGCGGCAGGTATAGAGGAGGGTGGCAGAACGGGATTTACGGCCGTCATAGTTGGCCTCCTATTCCTGGCAATAGGCCTCTTCATCGCGCCACTAGCGAAGGCCATTCCAACCTTCGCAACGGCTCCCGCCTTAGTGATAGTTGGTTACTACATGATGAGCGCCTTCAAGGAGGTTGACTTCAGCGATCCAACTGAAGCAATTCCAGCGTTCTTAGTGTTGATAACGATACCTTTCACTTACTCAATAGCCGATGGAATTGGAGTTGGCTTCATAAGCTACACCCTACTCAAGGTATTCACTGGAAGGTGGAAGGAGGTACACCCACTAATGTACATCTTGACCCTCGTGTTCATCGGCTACTTCGCCTACCTTGCCACTGCCTGATTCTTCCCTTACCTTTTTTAGGAACTGCTTCAGGACGTAAGGGCAGTGCTCCTGGACATAGCTTATAAACTCTTTTATCCTCTGGATTGTTATGTCATGGACATAGTGCTCGAACTGGCACGCATCTTCCTCCGCAATCTCAGGGGGAATTCCCAGGACATTGGTAAAGAACTCTGTAAGGAGGACGTGCTTAGAATAAGTCCTTTCCGCTATCTTCCTACCCTCTTCCGTTAAGAGTATCCTATCATATTTTTCGTACTCAACCAAGCCTTTCTCGGCAAGCTTCTTCAGGGCATCAACGACGCTTGGGGGCTTAACGTGCAAAACCTTAGCTATGTCTTTAACCCTAATCACGCCCTTGTTTTTCTGAAGAAGGTACATGACCTCCAAGTATTCCTCCTCCCTCTTTGAAACCACCTTTACCCACCAAAATTAGACTAACCTAAAGAATTTAAATAATTAATTGAGGGGAATCCTCTCAACTTCAACTCTGTCCCAAGTTGGATACTCCTCCACTATGTAGAACCTTACATCCCCCTCGATGGCATCCGCGAGCTCCTCCGCAACTTCAACGGGCATCTCTATCCTTCTCTTCTCCCAGTTGATG
>QMUI01000242.1 GCA_003660485.1 Thermococci archaeon
AGCGATCCCGGTTGTACTGCCCTCCGAGAGGGGGCGGGAAGCCGGGGACGCCGCCGGCCGCTAGATTTTCTCTCCCCTACTACCACTGGGAAGAGCACCTTTTGAAAATTTCTTCAAGTTGGACAAAATATCCACAAAATCTTTAGGTTTGTAAAGTTTTTTATAGGTAAAATACCCATACATGAACAGGTGGCCAAATGATGACGTTTGATAAGGATGCTTTGAAGAAAATTAAGGAAGAGGAGAAGAGATGGGAGGAAACTACTGTTAAGCAGTTCTTGCAAAAGGCTCCAGAGAGAAAGGAAAAATTCATGACAGATGATGGCTTTGAAATCAAGAGAATTTACACTCCCGCGGATTTAGGAGAAAACTGGGACTACATGGAGAAGCTTGGCTTCCCAGGAGAATACCCATTCACGAGGGGAGTCTACGCAACGATGTACAGAGGAAGGATCTGGACCATGAGACAGTATGCAGGCTATGCTACAGCGGAGGAGTCAAATAAAAGGTATAAGTACTTACTGAGCCAAGGACAGACCGGATTGAGCGTTGCCTTCGACCTGCCAACTCAGCTCGGTTATGATTCTGATCACCCACTGGCAGAAGGAGAAGTTGGGAAAGTTGGAGTAGCAATTGATTCGCTTTGGGACATGAGAATACTCTTTGATGGTATTCCACTGGATAAAGTCTCAACGTCAATGACGATAAACTCAACCGCGGCAAACCTCCTGGCAATGTACATTCTCGTTGCAGAGGAGCAGGGTGTTCCCCAAGAGAAGCTCAGAGGGACTGTCCAGAACGACATCCTCAAGGAGTACATTGCAAGGGGAACTTACATATTCCCACCACAGCCGTCAATGAGGTTAACTACTGATATAATCATGTACTGTGCAGAGAACATTCCAAAGTGGAACCCAATAAGTATCAGCGGTTATCATATTAGAGAGGCCGGGGCTAATGCCGTTCAGGAGGTAGCATTCACATTGGCCGATGGTATTGAGTACGTTAAAGCGGTGATAGAGAGGGGGATGGATGTTGACAAGTTCGCGCCAAGGCTGAGCTTCTTCTTTGCGGCACACAACAACTTCCTTGAGGAAATTGCAAAGTTCAGGGCAGCAAGAAGGCTCTGGGCGTACATAATGAAGGAGTGGTTTAACGCAAAGAACCCAAGGTCGATGATGCTCAGGTTCCACACTCAAACGGCGGGTTCAACTCTCACGGCCCAGCAACCCGAGAACAACATAATAAGAGTCGCGATTCAGGCATTAGCTGCAGTTCTAGGCGGAACCCAGTCACTGCACACGAACTCCTACGATGAGGCCTTATCATTGCCAACTGAGAAGAGCGTCAGGATTGCATTAAGAACCCAGCAGATCATAGCTTACGAGAGTGGAGTAGTTGATACAGTTGATCCACTTGGCGGGGCATACTACATCGAGTGGCTTACCGATCATATCTTCGAGGAGGCCCTTAAGTACATTGAGAAGATCCAGAAAATGGGAGGAATGATGAGGGCTATTGAAAGGGGTTACATCCAAAAGGAGATCGCTGAAGCCGCATACAAGTACCAGAAGGAGATAGAAGAAGGTAAGAGAATAATTGTGGGGGTCAATAAGTTCGTCACTGATGAGCCAATAGAGGTGGAAATACTAAAGGTTGATCCAAGCATAAGGGAGAAGCAGATCGAGAGGCTGAAGAAGCTGAGGAGTGAGAGGAACAACAAAAAGGTAGAAGAGGCATTGGATAAGCTCAGGAACGCTGCAGAAAAAGAAGATGAAAACTTAATGCCATACATAATTGAAGCTCACAGGCACCTTGCAACGCTCCAAGAGGTAACTGACGTGCTAAGGGAAGTCTGGGGTGAATACAGGGCACCTTTAATATTCTGACTTCTTTTTGCTTTCTGATCTCCTTCTCTTGGCGAGGGTTCCAACGGTTTAACCTCTTGCCAGTGACGGAAAGGTTTGAGGGGTTTCATCTAGGGCTTTTCGGCCCTCTGGCAGTGTCTTCGGCCAATTACCCCTATCTTCCGCTAAAGTGGGGAGGTTCGGGGTTATCCTCTTCACATTTCCCCGTTTAAAAGCTAGTTGGGTGGTAAATTCATTTCTTAAGAATTTCAAATTTTCTTATCAGAACATTTTTAAAACTTTCAAATTATAGTATTCACGAACAGAGCATAATCAAGGTGTTTACGTATGAAGATTATCAAAACTAAGAAACTTACCAAATTCTTCGGGAAACGTAACGTTGTATATAACCTCAATTTAAAGGTTCCCAAAGGAGTTGTTTACGGCTTTCTTGGACCGAATGGAGCAGGTAAAACGACCACGATTAAGATGCTTACGGGAGCGCTTAGACCTACCTACGGCGAAATCAAAATTTTTGAAATGGATATGCCAAGAGAAAGGGTAGAGATAATGAAAAAGGTTGGATATATGCCTGAATCACCGATAGCATATGATAATATGACCATCTTCGAGTTCTTAACTTATATGGGCCGTCTTTCTGGTATGAAAAAGGACGAGGCAAAGGAAAAGGCAAAGGGACTAATGGCTTACGTTGGTGTGGGGAAGATAGCACTCAACAAAATGAAAGAGCTCTCAAGCGGTCAGAAGCAAAGAGTCATGTTTGCCATGGCACTCATGCATGACCCAGAGCTTCTCATCCTGGACGAGCCCACGGCAAACCTCGACCCCCTCGGCAGAATAGAGTTCATTGGGAAAATATTAGAACTCTCTAAGAGAAACAAGACAATTTTTGTGAGC
>QMUI01000243.1 GCA_003660485.1 Thermococci archaeon
GACTTCTTTGCCTCCAAAGGATGGCTTGAAGATCTAAGCGGAAGGAAACTTGAAGGAAGAACCTTCATAAGCACCTTTGAAAAATACGCAACAATATATGGCAAGAAGGTTTACATCCCATGGATGAGCGCCACCTATGTAATGGTAGTCAACAAGAAAGCCTTTGACTACCTCCCAGCTGGACTTACACAAGAGGATGTTATGAAGGGAACCGAGAAGTGGACATATGATGCCCTTCTTGAGTGGGCCAAGAATTTGAAAGAGGCAACCGGACAACCGCAACTTGGATTCCCCGCCGGGCCAAAAGGGCTCCTCCACAGATTCCTCCACGGTTACATCTACCCAAGCTTCACAGGATACCAAGCAAAGAACTTCGACAGTCCAGAGGCAGTGGAGATGTGGAAGTACCTCAGAGAGCTCTGGCAATACGTCAATCCAGCAAGCACAACATGGGACGCCATGGGCGAACCACTCCTTAGAGGAGAGGTCATGCTTGCATGGGATCACACTGCAAGAATCAAGAACGCAATAGAGACAAGCCCAGACCAGTTCGTAGTTGTTCCAGTGCCAAGGGGACCAAAGGGAAGAGGATTCATCTTGGTAGTGGCAGGATTGGCAATTCCAAAGAACGCTCCTCACCCAGATGAAGCATGGAAATTAATTGACTACCTTACAAAGCCGGAGACACAAGTAAAGATCCTCGAAAACGTTGGATTCTTCCCGACGGTACAAGAAGCAACGGGAGCAATCCCAAGCGGACCTCTCAAGATATTAGCTGAGGGTGTTACGGCTCAATCTGCAACCCCAGATGCAGTGGTAGCAATGATTCCAAACCTTGGCGAGAAGGGAGGACAGTTCACAAACGCATACAGAACGGCCTTTGAGAGAATTGTCCTCAAGGGCGAAGACCCAGAAAAGGTCGTCAAAGAACTCGGTCCACAAGTAAAGCAACTCTTCCAAGAGATGGGACAAGAGATTCCATGAGGGAGGTACCATGAAGGTAAAGTCCTCCTATATTCCTTATTTTTTAATTTTGCCCGCATTTGCGTACCTGCTGTTTTTTGTTGGATATCCACTTGTTCAAGCCCTATATATTGCATTCACTCAAAACGGACAGTTTTCCCTCGCAACTGTTAGGAAGACCTTTGCAGATCCTTATTTTTGGGATGCTTTAAAATATACCATAGCCCTTGCGGGGGTTATTGTTCCAACTCAAGTTGGATTGGCCCTTATACTAGCCCTCACTGTTAATAGAGCGTTTAAAGGGAAAGATTTTACTATTTATGCCCTCACAATCCCCCTAACTATAAGTGACGTTGCTGCCGGTTTGATATGGTACGCCATACTCTCCCCAAGTGGATTTTTGAATAAGCTTCTTCTGAATATTGGGCTTATTCACCAGCCTATTTACTTCTTTGGGTATCAATACCGCCACATGGAGTTTCTGGCTATTGTTTTAGCCGAGCTTTGGAGAGCAACCTCAATAGTCTTTGTTATAATCCTCGCTGGACTTCAGATGATAAGCCACGAATATCTAGAGGCAGCGGAAGTATTTGGAGCAGACTACTGGACAAGGCTAAGGAAGATAGTGATTCCCCTCTTAAAGCCAAGCATCCAGAGTGCACTAATAATCAGAACGCTCTTTGCAATGCAGATATTCGGTATAGTCTGGATACTTGCTGGAAGAGACATTCCAATCCTGGCCGGAGAAGGATTTTACAGGCTAACAGAACTAAAAGAATACGACGTGGCATCAATCTATGCCTTGGTAATAGCGGGGCTTTCAATACTGCTCGGAGCGCTCTATATTAAGTTCATGAAGGCCGAGTATCTGGAGGTGAGAAGATGAACGACGAAACAAAGTTCATGCTAAAAAAGCTGATCTTTTATACGTTTATTTTTACTGTGGTTGCTTGGATAGTAATCCCAATAATAATCTCAACGCTCTATGGCTTTGCCCTTCCAAGAGATTACTATGACCCAAAGAAGATCCTCCCAACGAGCTTTACAATAAAATACGTCAAAACCCTCCTTTTCACGCTCGGAGCATTGGATGGAATTAAAAACAGTGTTATTGTTGCGTTGATCACAATAACCATAAGCTTTGCCCTCGGAATTCCAGCTGGATACGCTGTGGCAAAGTTCCTCTTCCCTGGAAAGGACACCATAAAGCTTTCGATAGTGGCTCTTAGAATGTTTCCAATACCTGTAATGGCAATCCCTCTCGTAGTTCTTTACATAAAGCTCAACCTCATAGATACCTTACTCGGAGTTGCCCTCGCCCATACTGCTATGGCACTTCCCTTTGTGGTGTTAATAACCTCAAGCATCTTTGCAGGTGTTTCCACGGAGCTTGAAGAAGCTGGTATGGTGTTTGGACTTACAAGATTCGGATCATTCTTCAGAATTACCCTACCCCTAGCACTGCCAGGTTTAGCTGCAGCTGCAATGTTCACTTTCGTCATGTCATGGAACGAAGTTTTCGTAGCTTCAATTTTAACGCTATCCCATAGAACTCTACCAGCCCAAATTTTGTCAATAATGGCAGGAGCAAGCGGAGGAGCGGCCCCGGATTATTACAAATTCGCAGCAGCATTCATTATGATATTGCCAGCCATAACGTTCATATTTTTTGCTAGGAAGTATCTGGTAACAATGTGGGGTATAACACTAAAATGAGGTGTGAAAAATGGTGGAAGTCAGGCTTGAGAACCTCAAGAAGTATTTTGATAATGGAAGGGTAAAGGCAGTTGATGGGGTAAAC
>QMUI01000244.1 GCA_003660485.1 Thermococci archaeon
AGGGGTAACCCTGGCCGGGCACAGGCCTGTCTGGGTTAGACCGTTTGAGATTGGCTAAGCCTTCGATGAAGGCGGGTGTTACGGGCGGGCCATATATAATAGCAAAGGTGATATCGATGATACGCTTCGTTCTCGACACCAGCATCTTCGTCAATCCCGATGTAAGGAAGAAGTTCGGTGAAACTCCTACGGAGGCTATGAAAACGTTCCTGAGTTACGCAGAGAAGCTCTTCGGAAAAGTAGAATTTTACATGCCCCCAGGAATTTACAGGGAGGTTATGCACTTCGTTGAGGAAGAAGAAGTTTCCCCAGAGCTTGAACTTTATATAATAAAGAAACCCCCAAACGTTCACGACATAAAGATACCAGCTTTCGTAGTGTACGAGCTAATAGAGGATATAAGAAGGAGGGTGGATAAAGGCCTAAGGGTGGCTGAGAAGGCCGTAAGGGAGAGCGTTCTTGACACGGAAAATGTTGACAAGGTAATACAAAAATTAAGGAGGAATTACAGGAAGGCCCTTAGGGAGGGAATTCTTGATAGTAAGGAAGACTTTGAGCTAATTCTCCTCGCAAAAGAGCTCGATGGGATAATAGTTTCTGCAGACGTGGGAATACTAACATGGGCAGAGAAGATGGGCATAAAGTGGGTTGACGCATTTAAATTCAAGGAAGTGCTAGAAGAGCTCGTCGAGAAGTTCAGAAGTGAAAGTGAAAAGGAAAGGAAGTGAGTTCAGATCTTCCTCTCGAGAACGATCTCAATGGTTGAGGTGTTTGTAGTCCTACCATCAGCGGTTGGGAGCTCCTCGGTACCGATCTTAATGTCCTTAACATCAACGGTGTCCTTGAGGAACCTGTTCCTGACGATCTCTGCAACGTCAACGGCCCTGCTAATAGCCCTACCACGGGCCTTTATAACGACCTCCTTTGCACCCTCGTTGAACTGGGTTATGACGGCTAGGACATAGTTCATAACAGGCTTCTTTCCGATGTAAACAACGTGCTCCTCAGCCATCTCTTGACACCTCCTGGCTTTTTGTCATCACCCAAATGCTTAAGTTAAGTTAAATACTTTTCGGTTATCAGCCCTCTCCCTCAATCTCTATGACCTTCACATTTATTGGGAGCTCCTTAAGCTCATTAACGGTTCTCTCTGCAACTTTCTGAGATTTGGCCAGTATCACAAAGGCAACATCACCCCTGTACCTAACTTTTGGTGAAGCTCATTGTATCTCCTCTACTTTGCAACGTGCTTCTCAGGAATGCTTAAAAATGACAAAGTGAAGGAAATTATCCCCTAGCCTGTTTGAACTGCTCCTGAATCTTCCTATAGTACTCCATCGTCTCCTTGCTAACTGAAGGCCCTATCTTTTTGAGGGCCTCCTCGAAGTCCTTCATCGTAACCTTTGCTATCCTCTTGATCTCATCAGCCTTCATGCCCTCCTTGAGTATTCCCTGCTCAAGTGCCCTCCTCATGGCTATCATTGCAGCCTCCCTACACACGGCCGCTATGTCAGCTCCCGTGTAGCCTTCAGTTCTCTTGGCAAGCTCCTCAAGCTTGACGTCATCAGCTAGCGGCATGTTTCTGGTGTGAACCTTGAATATCTCAAGCCTGGCCTTCTCGTCGGGCGCTGGAACCAGGATTAGCCTGTCAAACCTCCCAGGCCTCAAAAGAGCTGGGTCGATTATGTCGGGCCTGTTGGTTGCAGCTATTACCACTACTCCGCTGTTCTCAACGAGACCGTCCATCTCGGTGAGTAGCTGGTTGATTATCCTATCAGTTACCCTGTTAACATCTGTCCCTCTCCTTGGGGCAATGGCATCGATCTCATCAATGAATATTACCGTCGGAGCTGCTTGCCTTGCCTTCCTGAAGATCTCCCTGATGTTCTTCTCGCTCTCACCAACCCACTTGCTGAGTATCTCCGGACCTCTAACGGCTATGAAGTTAGCCTCGCTCTCAGTCGCCACAGCTTTAGCCAGTAAGGTCTTACCAGTTCCAGGCGGTCCGTAGAGGAGGATTCCCTTTGGTGGCGTGATTCCATAGGCCCTGAACGCCTCCGGATACTTAAGCGGCCACTCCACCGCTTCTCTGAGCTCTTGCTTTACATCTTCTAGTCCTCCTATGTCATCCCAGTGAACGTTTGGAACTTCAATTAACACTTCTCTCAATGCTGAAGGCTCAACCATCTTGAGTGCCTCGTAGAAGTCCTTCCTTGTCACCTTGAGCTCGTCCAGGACTTCTCTTGGTATCGTCTCTGCCTCAAAGTCGATCTTACCCTCTCTGATTAGCCTCCTGAGTGCAGCCATTGCGGCCTCTCTAGCCAATGCCGCCAAGTCAGCACCAACGAATCCGTGAGTGACCTCAGCAAGTTCCTCAAGCAGATAGTCTATCAGCTTAGCCTTAACCTCATTGTACAAGTCTTCGTTAATCTCCTTGAGCACCTTTGGAATGTCCTCTTCCCTGCTAATCCTGACCCTCACTATCGCCTTGTCAATGACATTCTTGAACTTCTCCTCCTTCTTGATCTCTTCGAGTGCCTTGAGCACATCTCCCTTCCTGAAGTCTGGTTCTATTGGCATTCCTCTTGTGTGGATTTGTAGGATTTCTTTTCTGCCCTGTTTGTCTGGGACGCCAACCTCAATCTCCCTATCAAACCTACCCGGCCTCCTAAGAGCAGGATCCAAAGCATCAGGCCTGTTAGTGGCTGCAATAACTATGACCTTGCCTCTTGACTTAAGGCCATC
>QMUI01000245.1 GCA_003660485.1 Thermococci archaeon
CACCAGTTGAACCGGTAAGCGTAGAGGGATCCCATAATAACCGTCTGGGACATTAGACTGCCCCAGTTGAAGCCTGGGGTTATAGAGAAGAACCCTAGCAGGGTAAGGATGGCTAGAACCCGTGGAATTGCGAGTGAAAGCTGGTGGAGTGAATACGGTGCGAGAACCTTTGAGACGTGCCTCTTAAGTATCCACCACATATTTCCACCGATGGCCACGGAGGACTCCACGTACCCCTTTCTGAGTTCTCCTTTGACAATGGCTCGGATGTTTCTGGATGCCTCTCCTGAGAGCAGGAAGCCCAGAAGCACGGAGAGCCATATGGGGTCCGTCTCTATGGTTGCGTCGGGGCCAATCTGCCCAAGAGCAATGGCCATCGCTCCTGCAAACGGGAGGAGGGGGATGATAGTTATGCCCCTCGAAATGAGGTTTGCGAGACTACCAGCGATTCCAGGGATGGCTCCAATGGTTCCGAGGAGGAGGGCGAAGATTATCGTCATAACGGCACCCATAACGGCGATCAGGATGCTTTCACGGGTGCTTCCAAGGAACCCGGCCCACACATCCCTGCCGATAGGATCAGTGCCGAGGACACCGTAGCTCCTCCCTTGGATCATTATCTTGATGGTCTCATTGGGCTCAAGAGTTACACTCTTTCTTCTTGTGGAAAATGCCTCTACGATTATTTTATACGTTCCGTGTACAAGCTCGGGGTTTTCAAGGCAGTCCTCCTTGGGCTTTGAAAAGATTATGTTTAAAACAGGTTTGAATATCAGAGTATATGCTGGGACATTGCCACACCTCTTCAGCATGAGCCTCTCGTAGAAGGGATAGTTTCTAGCGAGAAACACACCCTCGTTTAGTCCATAGGGATAGCCCTTGAAAATGACTATGCTGTCGTTTAGGGGAGTTACAACGGTTACCTTCAGCTGTTTTTTGACGTCTGAAAAGAGAATAATGTCAGCGGGGACCTCGCTGTACTTAAAATTATACTCAAAGATAAACCTGCCGTCAGCATAAGTTCCTTCGAGCCACTCCGTAGGGGGGAGGTTTTTCAGAGTGCCGTAAAATGTAGGCACGGCGTTGGAGGGGTTGTGTTGCCAGTACGTCTTGTTGTTCCAGTTTTGAATATGCTCGGTATCTGTAAGATACGGCCCAAAGACTGCCAGGAGGAGGTAGGAAGAAATTATCGCAATGGCCACTGCAACTCTTTTGGGAACCTTACGCTTCTTCATGAACCTCCCTCCTCGGGTCAAGGCGGAGATAAAGGGCCTCCATTACAGTGGAATTTATGAAGTAGAGGATCGTCATGACTAGGGCAACGAAGAAGATGCCCTCCCCAAAGAAATAAAATTGCTGCGTCCATGTTCCCTCCGCTGTCCGTACAAAGTACTTGCCCACGGATCTGCTCAGGACGTACCCTATCCCTGGGACATCAAAGAGCTTCTCGATGGCCATCTCGTTTATCATAAGGTTGAGGAAGTTGTAGCTGGTAAAAGTTAAGAACGCGGGGAAGACCGTTCTAAGGAGCTTCCTGCGGATCTTTCTGTCGGGAAGACCTTTGAGTACATCCACCAGAAAATACCCTTCGTGAGCCTCCTGTTTTACGAGGTTCCTGACGTTGAAAGCATATATTGTGATGTTTGCAAAGGTCAGGGCCAGTACTGGGATTAACAGGCCTACGAGGTGATCAACGAGCCCTACCGAACCGTGTGCCTCCGCTTTCTGAATGTGATTGATGTAACTAATCGTGCCTATGTCAAACCGCCACCACAGAACCCACAGAAACATGAGGCCCCAGAACCATCCTGGAAATCCCGAAAAGACGGGGGCAAGCAGGAGGAGAATCCTGTCAGGGATTCCACCCTTGTGCCCGGCTTTTAGCCCCCAGTAAAGGCCTAGGGGGAAGATGATAGCCATGCTGAGGAGTAAAATTGAGATAGTTATTGCAATGCACTTTTCGGGGGTTATTTTTAACCACTCAATGAATATCTCTCGTGGGGGAGGATAATAGTACTGGTATGTTGTACCATTGTACTCAATTTCAACAATCGTTCCGTTTTTGTCCTTATCAAAAAGCCCTACTGAAAACTCTACGTAGTGTTTTACCCCTTTAATCATATCTGTTATGCTCTTCTCCTGTGTATAGCCCCCGCGCGCACTTAGGACTTTATCATCCGCGAGCTGGATAGCAATGCCCGTGACCAAAAGTACAACAACAAGTAGTGCAATGTTTTGGGCTACCTTACCTAGCAAGTTAACCCCTTATTTGAATGAGCATGAATTATTTTTAAATTTTTGTGTAAATGACCTTGCAGTTAGGTTTTTTGATAGAATTGTGGAATTGAATAAAGGCGAAAAACATTGACAGATAACTTTTCTATTAAAACCCCTCTCTGCTCCTCTTGACAAGCGGGACGACGTCCCTCGCAACGCGCCTCGCGCCGAAGAGGGTCAGCGGGTCCATTGTGCGGTATATAGCTAACTGGCAGCCGCTTATGCGGACGTCGATGTACTTCTTCGCTTCCATCGCCGTCTTGAGGAGCTCCCTAACGCTCTCGGCCCTCTCGAAGTCGAGGCCAGCTTTCTTCAATCGCTCTACGTTTAGCTCGTTGATTGTCAGCGGTTGCAGGTGCATCTCGTCTACCCCGAGGGAAGATGCAAGCTCGGCTATTTTAGGTATGTCCTCGTCGTTTATCCCGGGCATGAAGATCGTTCTAACGACCGAGCG
>QMUI01000246.1 GCA_003660485.1 Thermococci archaeon
ACGAAGGGCTTGGATTGATTATGTCCTCAAGCCTCTCTCCATGTTTCCATAACGTTAACATCAAGAGGTTACGGTGCTTCTTTTTCTTTGTTCCCATAGAAACTTTGTCAATAATTTTTAAATATCCAAGATATGCATCCTCCTGGGGAAGGTTGATTAGCTTCTCAATCTCTTTGGCAATATCTTCGTCCAGTCTCTGAATTTCATTCGCACACTCTTTTAACACCTCTTGATATTTTTTCACCGGCATTACCTTGAAAATTTTTGGAACAAATGATTTAACTGATTTATGCATAATATTTTACGGTGATATTGTATGATTAAGGCATCTAAGAGAGCACTCTCTGTTGAATATGCAATTAGAGACGTTGTTTTGCCCGCTAGGGAGCTAGAAAAGCAGGGTATAAAAGTCATAAGGCTTAATATTGGTGATCCAGTGAAATTTGATTTTCAACCGCCCGAACATATGAAAGAAGCGTACTGCAAGGCGATAAGAGAGGGTCATAACTATTATGGGGATAGCGAAGGTATTCTTGAACTTAGGGAGGCCATCGTTGAGAGGGAGAAAAAGAAGAATGGGGTTAATATAACTCCTGACGACGTAAGAGTTACGGCAGCTGTGACCGAAGCGTTGCAGCTACTCTTCGGGGCCCTGTTAGATCCTGGGGACGAGGTTCTGATCCCAGGGCCAAGTTATCCTCCATATACGGGTTTAGTTAAGTTCCTTGGTGGAGTTCCAGTTGAATACAGGACAGTTGAAGAAAAGGGGTGGCAACCTGATATTGATGATCTAAGGAAAAAGATAACGGAAAGAACAAAGGCAATAGCAGTAATAAATCCGAACAACCCAACCGGAGCCCTCTATGAGAAGAAGACTTTGAAAGAGATACTTGACGTTGCTGGTGAATATGAGTTGCCCATTATAAGCGATGAAATCTATGATATGATGACTTATGAGGGCAAGCACGTCTCTCCAGGATCGCTGACTAAGGATGTTCCCGTCATAGTCATGAACGGGCTATCAAAGGTTTACTTTGCAACGGGGTGGAGACTGGGCTACATGTACTTCGTTGATCCTGAGGGTAAGCTGTCTGAAGTAAGGGAAGCTGTCGATAAACTTGCAAGGATAAGGCTATGTCCAAATACTCCCGCTCAATTTGCGGCAATCGCTGGTCTAACAGGGCCAATGGATTACCTTGAAGAGTACATGAAGAAATTAAAGGAGAGGAGGGATTACATCTACAAGAGGCTCAACGAGATCCCAGGAATCTCCACTACAAAGCCCCAGGGAGCATTCTACATCTTCCCCAAGATAGAGGAGGGCCCGTGGAAGAGCGACAAGGAGTTTGTTCTCGATGTCCTGCACAACGCCCATGTTCTCTTCGTCCATGGTTCTGGCTTCGGAGAGTACGGAAAGGGCCACTTCAGGGCAGTATTCTTGCCTCCAGTTGATGTACTTGAGGAAGCCATGAATAGACTTGAAGACTTCATGAGAAAAAGGCTTAGCTAACTTTTCTCTTATTTTTCACCATGATGATCACAATTGGTAGGGTAGGTTATATAGAATTAAAGGTACCCAGAGATAGCTATTGGAGCTTTTTTAATAGCCCGTATCCAGGGCACAAAGAAGGGACTGCAGTTGATGTATATTATACCGACCATGCCCTATTTCCTTTAGAGGAAGGAAAAGTTATAGAAGTTAGGAGGCTCCCAATAAAAGGGGACTACTTAATAGTTATAAAAAGTGGGAAGCTGTGTTTAAAAGTTCTTCACGTGGCCCCCTCCGTTTCTGAAGGAGAGACAATTGTCTTGGGGGATCCTATAGGGATACCGATTCGCTCTAGCTTTTTCTGCCCTTGGACGGATAATCATGCACATTATGAAATTAGGAATTGTGATGATCCCTATAGAGCGAGAGGAGGTATTCAAATTACTCCTATAGTTTTAAGGGCAGTGAAGGCCACTAATACTGGAGAATTTGAGGTGGTAGAACGTACAGATAACTACTGTCTGGCAAGGCCATTAAAGCCAAAGGAAAAGCAGTTAACCCCCGTAATTTCCAAGGGTTTCCCAATCGAGGGAGGAATACCCCATTACGGTTATTTTGGTGCCTTTGGGAATGTTAAAGAATTAGATATTTTCGGCATACGACTTACTAGAGAAGCCCTCCTTAAAAATGGAGTCAGTGTATTTAATGTAAGGGATCTCGTTCTTCCCATAAAGGGTGTTGGGATTTACTGCAACTACAAATTTGTGAAGCTACTTGGTCGTTTTGAAGAAGGGGCAGTTATAAGAATATGTGGAGCCGGGACCGGGATTTGAACCCGGGTAGAGGGGATCTGCAGTCCCCCGCCTGGCCTCTAGGCTATCCCGGCATTGCAATAGGAAAATGGCGCCGCGGCGGGGATTTGAACCCCGGCGGGACCACGCCCACCGGCTTAGCAGGCCGGCGCCCTACCAGGCTAGGCTACCGCGGCACTCCCGATAGGTTTTCAATCGGAGGTGGATATTTAAAGTTTTTGGATGAGGTCATGGATATTTGAATAAAATTAGGTGTGGAGCCGGGACCGGGATTTGAACCCGGGACCTGGGGATTACGAGTCCCCCGCCCCACCAGGCTAGGCTATCCCGGCTCGTGCCCATTTTCCTTTAACAAGGTGGGCATTTTATAAACTTTGCTCTTTAATCAAGAATAAATTTTAAGTATCAGAATACCGCAAATCCGTCATG
>QMUI01000247.1 GCA_003660485.1 Thermococci archaeon
CCTTCGTCGTTCCGGGCAGATCCTCCACCTCACTGACTTTCCCGCCCAGGAGGGCGTTCATGAGGGTCGATTTTCCAACGTTTTCGGCACCGATGATCGCAACCTTTATCAACCTCTCACCTCCGCAAGGTTTATCTCACCTATCAAAAATTATCCTGACGGTTATATAACTGCCGGAGGGGTGGGGATGGCGAAGAGGGTCAAGATGGGGCATCACTATTACTACATCGTCACTCCTGAGGACCTGAAATCCGGGGCGTTCAAGGGCAAAAACGTCGTCGTTGAGGGCGTTATAGTGAACAAGCCCTGCGTTGAGTTTCTCCCAATGGAACTTCCCAGCTACAGGACGACCTTCCTGCTCGATGGAATCAGGGTCGAGTTCTCGGGGAGCCCCTGCATAGGGGTCGGAGAGAGGGTCAAGGTGTACGGGCGGTTCCTCGGAGACGGGATAATGGCCACCGCGGTGGAAACGGAGCGGGCCATCTTCACAACGGAGGAGTGAGCATGCTGGAGCTGTTCTTGGAGCTCGGAAACCTGAAGAGGCTCCCGAGAACGGGATGGCTCTTGCGGGGGGTGCCCAGTCCCGAGCCCATAGCGGCCCACTCCTACAGGGTTGCCATGATAACCCTTTTTCTGGCCGATGAGCTCAAATCGAGGGGCGTTGAAATCGACGTTGAGAAGGCCCTCAAGATAGCGCTCCTCCACGACGTCGGCGAGGCTAGGATGACTGACATCCCGATGCCGGCCCAGAGGTACTTCAACAAGGTCAAGGGTGAGGTCAAGGCGCTGAGGGAGATGCTGAGCGTTACAGGCAGGGAGGGAGAGTACCTAAGCCTGTTCCGCGAGTACGAGGAGGAGCTGAGCGTAGAAGGAAAGCTCGTTAAGTTCGCCGACAGGCTGGAGATGCTGATTCAGGCTTATGAGTATGAAAAGGCGGGCTTCAGGAATTTAGACGAGTTCTGGGGAGCGGTAAACAAGCTCAGGGAGAGCGAGCTCTATCGGTACTTTGGGGAACTCGTTGAGGGACTTGTGGAGCGGAGGGAAAAGCTGCATCGAGGTTAGCCCACCGTTCTGGTTGTCCGCTACTTTTGGAACTTGTGAGCCAATCGTAGCGGATAACCTTCCCTCTTCCCGTCTTCATTAGAGGGCTTTCGGGGGAACGGAAACTCCCCACATCTTCAGGGCTCTTAAACGAACATTCCAAGAGCCGACCACGTCCCGATCGGCTTCAAACCCACAATTCGAACACTTTAAAACCCTGTGCCCATTCGGGCTTAGTTTTTCCCCACATACCGGGCACAGGGAAGACGTAAAAGCCGGATTCACGAAAACAACCTTAACACCCTTTAATTTCGCCTTGTATTCGATAATGCTCTGAAGCTTCCGAAAACTCCACCTGTGAAGTCTCCCATTCATCTCAGCCGAATACCTGATTGAATCCCTGATTTCCGCCAAATCTTCCAGAGCAATTCCACCATACTTCTCCGCTAACTCAACAATTTTGTTGGCCAGCTTGTGACAAAGGTCGTTAAGCCTGTTCTTCTCCCTCCGCCCATATTTTTCGAGAAGCCCTCTCCTCCTCTTTCCAGCCCTAATTTTCTGTTGGATTTTTCTCCTTTTGAGGAAGTAACCAGTCCTGATTTCACGCTCGTGAGTGATGATTTGAACGAATTCCCCGCTTGGAAGGGAGAGAGTAACGTTGTTCTCATTCAAATCCACACCAACAAAGGCTTTAGGCTCTCTAACTTCAACTTCTCTCGAAAAAACAACGTTGAGGAAGACTCCCTTCGGTGTTTTAACCAACCACGCTTGGCCAACCTTCCAGTCCTTGAACTTCTCGTGGTATTTTGCAGGATAAAACTCCAACTGAATCCTTCTATTCGGAGTTGAGAGTTTTACGGTTTTGTTCTCTAAATCGAGTTTGAAGAGATGGTCGTCCAGCATAATGACTTCCCTTTTGAATACTGGCTTTCCCTTGGCTTTTCCCTTCTTTTTGCGTTTCCTAAAGCTTTTGAAGATTGCAGTCGCCATTTGGCAGGCCGTGTAGAGATAATGGCTTGGGAGTTCTGGATACTCTTGGCGGAGGCTTTTGTAAGTCTCCTTTTTCAACCGGTAGAAGCTGGTTACAGTATTCTCAAAAGCATGAGTGATGAGGAAGTTCACAATTTCCCGGTAAGTTTGGAAGAGGGCACCTAACCCTTCTGGCGTTTCCTTGAGCTTGAATTTTGCAGTGAGTTTGATGGTTTCACTCGACATTTTCCAGCTCCTTTTTTGTTTTCTTAATCCAATCCTTGATTGCCTCTTCAATTGCAACGCTTAGAACTCCTCTTTTGTCTCCATAACGTTTTTTAGCGAGTTTTTTAAACTCCTCAAGGGTTTCCTCACTGATGACGAAAGTTGCTTTAGGCATTACTAACCACCACTTAAAGAATACTAATAGGAATATTTAAACCTTATGCTAACAAAAACATGCTAACAAAAACCAGCAAAAGTTACGAAAGTTACCAACTAAGAAACAGCCCACTACAACAACCCCCCACCTCCCGTGGAGAAGTCCTCCAAGTCCCAGATGAGGTAGCTTTCTTCCTTTAATCGTCCTTTCCCCTCAACGCTCTTTGCAATCAATCCATAACTCTTTTCCCAGCCATCCAGCCCCACAAGCCCGGCCTTCCTCTTCAACTCCTTCAAAACTCCCCTCGCTTCCCTCTCGCTTAACTTCTTCCACTTGAC
>QMUI01000248.1 GCA_003660485.1 Thermococci archaeon
CCACCCCAGCGGACTTACGTTTACTTGGTGCTTGGCGTTTTGGTAAGTTTGGCGGCTGGAATTTTTGGAGTTGTGGTCGCTTTGATCGTCCTATTGGGTGGAAGTATCATTCTAAGGAGAATCTGGCAGGAATATCACAGATATATCTACTGGGCCGGAATAGCCCTGGTGATTGCTCTCCCCCTCATAGCGATGGTTAAAGGCGTAATTCCAATTCTACACCCCCAGACGAGGTACAGTGATTTGAAAGACCTATACCTGGTATCTGCCATTTTTGCTTCTCTCCTCATTGCATATAAACCGAACCCGATTGTTTTTCTTCTGGGAGAAGCTTTTGCAGTAGTTTCAACTTTTAGGACCAACGCACTCATAATTTTTTTAACCTACCTGTTTAGGGCTGAAAAAAAGGAATTGAAACGGCTTTTAATAATCGGCGTTCCTTTGATTGGATTGGCGTTCTTAGCCCGTTTCTACGCAACTAAGAGCGTGTATCCCATCTGGAAGCTCGGCTTCCTCCAGAGTCTGGTCTACAGGGCCGGATTTTCTTACATGGTTTATGAGAAGCTCTTCTCCCTGGGGATGCCCTTTGGAAATTTTGAACTTCTCCTCAACCCGAATGCAAGGGAATACGTCGCGGCCCTTTTCGGGAAGGTGCAGAACTACACTTACACAATTTTCGGACAGCCTGCCTATGATCTGGGCGTTTTTGGGCTTCTTGAAGCCTTCATCGTGGGGACGGCATTGAGCGATTCTGAGAAGTCACCAATGTTCAAGGCCCTCAGCCTGGCTTTTTTAGTCCCTGCAATTGAGACCGGTTTTGACGCTTTAAACTTCGGAATTTTAATGGGCTCCGCTTACTTTGCCCTACTTACCAGCAGAAACGTTGCCAATATCGGGGGGAATATGGGATGAACGTCAATATAAAGACGATTGGTAGAAGCAACCTGGTCTTGGCCGGTATATTTATAGCTGCCTTGAGTTTAAGCCTGTTTTCCCTGCCTCCCACGCTGAGCATAACCTACGACGAGGCCCTGTACATCAACGTCGCAAGAAACCTCGCAAGGGACATCTCCAGCTTTACGTACCAGGGAGTGTATATGATGTACCGCCCCCCTCTGTATCCCTACACGCTCTCAGCTTTTTATCGTCTCTATGAGTACGCCCACCATCTTACAATAGCGAGAACAATCTCCGCAATCTTCTATGCACTAACCGCAGTGCTAGTGTACCTCTTTGCGGTAGAGCTTTTCAAAGATTGGAAGAAAGGCGTTGCTGCAAGCCTATTCTACATCCTGAGCCCACTAAGCTTCACAATGTCAAACAGGGCCCTGGTGCACAGCGAGTTCTCTTTTTTCTACACATTAGCAGTGTTTTTGTTATACAAAGGGACCCGGGACAAAAACAGTAAACTGATTTACGTATCCTTTGTGTCTGCCGGTTTGGCGGTTTTAACGCGCTATACCGGACTCTCCATAATTGGTGTCTTCGTGGCATACCTGTATCTAATTTCCCACTGGGACTGGCTCAAAAGAAAGGAAACTTACGTGGGGTTCGCACTCTTTGCATTAACTCTATCCCCCTGGATGTACATGGGCCACGTTCACTACGGGGGCGCCCTCAGACCATTTTCAGTTGCAATGACGGTTATCACAAAAGATACGCCGGTTTCAGCGTCCGAGTACCTTGTCGAAGTTTCAGAAATCCTGGGAGCTCCAGCCGTAATACTAGCTCTCCTGGGATTTGGAAGCCTCAAAAAGGACAACGTTGGGTGGCTAATAATTAGCTGGGGCGTTGTGGGTCTTATGGGAATACTGACCGTTACCCACAAGGAGGCAAGGTTTGTGACTTTCCTGATGCCCTTGCTGGTAATCCTCTGTGCACAGGGGGCTTTCTCAGTGGCCGAGTTGTTTTTCAAGCACGTTCCGTATCCAAACAGGTTTAAACTGGTGCTTTTGGCCATCATTATTGGGATTGGTCTTGTATCATCTGCCCACCACTCTCTTCAATACAAGCAGGCGTGGGATGCTCAATTCCTCGAAGAGAACAGGGCAGTTCACTACGCCAGCGAAAGATTCAACCCGCAGATTATTGGAGTGAGCCCCAGATTTTACACGCTGGCCGGTTATTACTTCCCTGATTCCAAGGTTTATCATCTGCTCCCAACGGATTACATAAAATCCAGCGTTAAGAAAGGGGAGCTGGACCTGATAATATGGAGGTATGAAAGCAGTGGGGGCAACATACTAAAAATAATAGAGGAGTCCGGCAAATATAAACTTGTCAGAGAATTCCAAGATGGGAAAATAAAGGTTTTCGTGGTGTCTCCCCCACAGAAGGGCTGACTGCGGCGGATTCAATTTTCCGTTTCACTTTAAATCCTCAAAAACAAGAAATAGACATGTCAGTCCAAATGAACACATTCGTCTTCTCCTTTATTTCTGTACGTCAGAGAACAGCCATGGATAGTTAATTTTAAATATGGGCCTTCGATATATCACCCGCAGTAAACGATTGTGGAGGGATTCGCATGAGCGAATACAAGTTTATAAGATGGTTTGAGGATCTCAGGAAGACCGACGTTCCCCTCGTCGGTGGAAAGGGTGCCAACCTCGCCGAGATGAGCGGTCTTGGTATCCCTGTGCCAGCGGGCCTGACGATCACCACCGAGGTCTGTACCCATTACTATGATAACGACCACAACTATCCCGAGGAGCTGAAAAAGCAGGTC
>QMUI01000249.1 GCA_003660485.1 Thermococci archaeon
AGGTCGAGAAGATAAAGCCCACGTACGACAAATTCTATGATATCGGGGTTTATCACGAGGCCCACAACTTCATAGCAAATGGTGCCGTTGTTCACAACTGCGGCGTCAGGCTGATTAGAACTAATTTAACGGAAAAAGAAGTGAGACCAAAGATAAAGTAACTCGTAGACACCTTGTTTAAGAACGTTCCTTCTGGCGTTGGTAGTCAGGGTAGGATAAGACTTCACTGGACGGAGATAGATGACGTTCTCGTGGACGGTGCAAAGTGGGCAGTTGATCACGGCTACGGATGGGAGAGGGACCTAGAAAGGCTCGAAGAAGGAGGGAGAATGGAAGGTGCCGATCCTAACGCGGTAAGCCAGAGGGCGAAGCAGAGAGGTGCTCCCCAGTTGGGTTCTCTTGGCTCAGGAAATCACTTCCTCGAAGTTCAAGTGGTGGACAAGATATTCGATCCAGAAATAGCCAAGGTCTACGGCCTCTTTGAGGGCCAAGTTGTGGTTATGGTTCACACGGGTTCGAGAGGTCTTGGTCATCAAGTTGCTAGTGATTACCTCAGGATAATGGAGAGGGCTATTAGGAAGTACGGAATACCATGGCCAGACAGGGAACTCGTCAGCGTTCCATTCCAGAGCGAAGAGGGGCAGAGGTACTTCTCCGCAATGAAAGCGGCAGCAAACTTCGCCTGGGCTAACAGGCAGATGATAACCCACTGGGTCAGGGAGAGCTTCCAGGAAGTCTTTAGGCAAGACCCTGAGGGAGATCTTGGAATGGACATAGTCTATGACGTTGCCCACAACATAGGTAAGGTTGAGGAGCACGAGGTTGATGGTAGGAGGGTCAAGGTTATAGTTCACAGGAAGGGTGCAACTAGGGCATTCCCGCCAGGGCACGAGGCCGTTCCAAGGACTTATAGGGATGTTGGTCAGCCGGTCCTTATCCCAGGATCAATGGGTACCGCGAGCTACGTCTTGGCGGGAACTGAGGGTGCAATGAAGGAGGCCTTCGGCTCAACATGCCACGGTGCAGGAAGGGTGCTCAGTAGAAAGGCCGCGACAAGGCAGTACAGGGGGGACAGGATAAGGAACGAGCTACTTCAGAGGGGAATTTACGTAAGGGCCGCTTCAATGAGGGTGGTCGCAGAAGAAGCTCCGGGAGCGTACAAGAACGTTGACAATGTTGTCAAAGTTGTAAGTGAGGCAGGGATAGCAAAGCTCGTCGCTAGGTTAAGGCCTATAGGAGTTGCTAAGGGCTGATTTTTCTAATTTTTTGTGGTGTTTAAATTGCCTAAGAGAGACTGGGAAAAGAGGGAGAAGAAGAGGATTGCTCTTGAAAGAATTGATACCCTTTTTACCCTAGCTGAAAGGGTTTTCTCTTATTCTCCTGAACTTGCAAAAAGGTATGTTGAGCTCGCACTTAGCGTACAGCAGAAGGCAAAAGTTAAGATTCCTCGAAAGTGGAAGAGAAGGTACTGCAAAAAATGCCATGCTTTTCTGGTTCCTGGGGTAAATGCTCGAGTAAGACTTAGAACTAAAAGAATGCCTCATGTTGTAATTACCTGCCTTGAGTGCGGCCATATAATGAGGTACCCGTATCTGAGGGAAATTAAAGAGAAAAGAAGGAAATAATATGACCAAAAGGTTAAAACTTCTATACTATAGTTATAGTTAATGGAGGTGATTAAAATGAAAGTTAGATTAGCTTACCCTGATAAGCTTGTAATAGTAGAGGGGGGCAGAGTGGTAGTGTTTAGTGGAAAGCTCGTTGAAGGCGAATTAGATGAGGTTTTGTCTTATGCAGAGAGTGGACAGGGAGTTATACCAGATGAACTTAAGGAAGTTGCCAGTGACATAAAAAGGGCAGTTGATATCATGAGAATGCAAATTGGAATAAGGGGTAGAGAAGTAGAAATGCCCGTATATTAGAGCCCCTTGATTTCTTCCTCTAGAGATTTTTCTAGTTGCTTCTCCCACTCACTAACATCAAATTCTTCAAGTTCTGACTCTAAATCCTCCTTTAAGTGAAGTACACGCCTCTTTAACTGGTTTTTGGTTTCTTCATCGTAAACTACATAATAGGGATTTCTTTTTGCCGAGAAGTACAGCATCCCTATTATGATATTAAGCAATACCGAGATTAAGAGGATGATTAATAGGATGTTCATCTTCTCCTCCCCCCAAACAGAGCCTTAAAGATTCTTTTAACTGGGCTTTCTGGCTCTGGGGGCTTCCATCTTATACCAGCTAACTTCGCTGCTATTTGCTTATATGCTATTGCTGCTGGACTTGTGGGATTCTTTATCACTAATGGGACACCGTATGCCGATGCCCTCTTGACTTCTGGATCCTCGGGAACTATGCCCATTACAGGAACCTCAAGTAAAGCTTCAATTTCTTCTTTACTTAGTTCCGTTTTCTCACTTGTAACCCTGTTTAGGATGGCTCCTAATGGTAACGTTCCTAATTTTTCTGCAACAAGTTTAGTCTTAAGGGAATCAGTAATAGCGGCTATCTCTGGGTTAGTAACTATAATGAGTTCTTTCCCTATGAGCAGTGCAGTTACAGATGTCAATTCAAGTCCCGCGGGAGCATCGATTAGTATGAAATCTCCCATCTGTCCTATTTCCCTAATTAGTTCCCTTAGCTTTTCGGGCCTTGCTTTCTTTACTTTTTCTAGGCTAAGACCTCCTGGGATTACCTTCACTCCTCCAGGCCCCTCATATATAGCA
>QMUI01000250.1 GCA_003660485.1 Thermococci archaeon
ATTAGAATGGACACCCCAAGCTTGTCCTCAAGCTCCTTTATCCTTTCCCAGTACGTCGATGGAGAAACGCCCATGGCCTTACATGCGGCCCTGAAGGACTTTAGCTGGGAGATCAGCTCAAGGAGTTCCATGACGTCCGGTGGTATCTCAACCCCCTCCTGCGTCACAAAAGAAACTTTGACTTTGGGAGTTAGTTGGACGGCGTTTTGACTCAGAGGGCACGGGGAAAAGAGTATCTTCCTGAGGCCTTCGGTTGAGAGATGCCGATAACTAATACTGAGCTTTGAGTGGGGACATTTGGAAACATTGCCGTAGGGGTTTACGTAGAGGGTTTTGCAACTCTCCGGAGAGGGGGACGTCAGCAGGGTCACTGGATAGTCGTCAAAGAAAACCTTGAGGGCATGGTACATGTATTTTACCCCGTAGTGCAGGCCCACCTCGGTGTTTTCTCTCTTCGCAAGTTTTTTCAGGAATTCTTCTGTGGGGGCCTTCTCATAGAATCTTGGCCCCACTGTTATTCTAAGCCCTAGCCTTCGGCAGATGCCAATCAGGGAAAGTATTTCGGCAAAATCAAAGCTCAACCCCAGCGGTATGTACGCTTCAATGTTATCGAATCCGAAGGACAGCAGGTTTTTTATCGTTTGGACTGACGATGTCATAGCCTTTTGGGAATCCACCAAGATTACAAGAGCGTGTATGATGTTTGAAATTTTTTTAAGCTGGCCGCTTCGAGCGACGTTCTTTAATCCGGAGATTGGAACAAACACATCAACGCGATCGCATAGTTCTTGAGTTTTATCCAGGATGACGTCTATCTTTGGATGAGAGAATGGGTTGGGGCATATTACAACGCACTCATCAAACCTGAAACCGTTTAAGTTCTCGGCCAGGGCATCCAATGCAAGGGACGGTAGCATCATTCCCGTGCAGCCAAACTTTTCCTTCCACGGACAGATTATGCAACTCCCATCACATTTTGTTGAGGGCTGGATTACCAAAAGGGTCATGCCCATCACTCGAATATGACTTCAAATCCGCAGAAATGGTTGCCAAGTCCCCAGCAGTACACCTCTCTCGTAATGTTCTTGCCTATGAGGGCCTCCATGACCCCCTGTATGAAGCCGGCCTCGAAGTCACAGAGGGTTCTTCCCACTGGTGTGGTGTTGTAACAGCTCATGCACTCGTAGAGGTTGACCTTCATACGGTTGAAGGATTCTTCTACGATATCGACTATGCCAAGTTTCTGTTGCAGGAATACCCTTGGGAGATCGTCTATGCTTCTGATCTCGTTGGTCTCGACGAGTTTACGGGCCAACCTATAACCTGCGCCCCTGAGAATGAGAATCCTTAGGGAGGGGCTGTATTTGAGCATACCGTACGAGATCATCCTGAAAGTTCTGACGTATGTTGGATCCTCGGGGGATAGTCTTACAAAGAACGGCCTTTTTACGTTGAAGTATACCGCTGGATCAAGCTCGAGGTGCCCAACTTTTTCAGCGCACTTTTTTTGTTTCTTCTCCTCTTTGTACACCTCCCGCCACTTTTTCAGCGAGGGTTCAACTAGACAGGCAACATCTTCCATCATTGGCACCAAATTATATATGATTTGATGTTTAACTAAAACCTTTTTGGTTGGCAAAGAAAGTCTTATTAACTCTCCTCCTCACAAACTCTTCGCGGGGTGGGATGACAGAACCCCTTTAACCGATGACATCAACTCCGCTGAAAATGCCCCTTTGGTTAAAAAGAGGCCTGAAAGGGGAGATTTGAGTTGCGAACCGATGAAGAGTGTCATCCCTCCTGATGTCGAGATGATGACATTATCCCCACCTGAGGTGGTCTTATGCTCGGATTTTTGAAGCGGAAGAAGAAAGAAGTCCGCGGGCCCTTCGTCTACCTGACGGAGCCAACATTCCTCTACCACACCCGGACTGAGAAGGCAATCCTCGAAATCATTGAGGAAAAATTGGATTCAACCAATGTCCTCGTTCCTTCCAAGTACGGCATAAGAGACACGAGCGACAGGATTAAGGAAGCGGAATACCTCGTCGCAGTCGCTCCCCTCGGAAAGTTCTCCTCCCTCGTCTGCAGGGAAGTCAAAATCGCACAGGAACTCGGTGTTAAAGTCTTCACACTGCTTATAACCCGCAATGGGGACGAGCTGGTATACCTGTGGGTCGAGGGCGTTCCCGAAGATGTGGAGTGGCTCTCCCCCGAGGAGACAATGGAGTTTACCAAAACGTTCGTCAACAGCGAGTTTATGGATCAGATAAAGCACGGCTTTATCTTCGGGTCAAGAAAAAGGGAATGGTAGGCTTTTAAAGTGGCTCTCCAACTTGTTTTGGTGATCAAAATGGTCAAGATTCCCAAGAGCCATCCGCGCTACTGGAGCCTCTACTACAGGGAGAAAATCATCGAGGGAATGGAGAAGGGTATGACAGCCAAGGCCGGACTGATCGCCCACGGGCGCGGCGAGGCCTTTGACTACCTCATAGGTGAAAGAACGATAGAGCCCGCGGAGAGGGCCATGAAGGCCGCCGTTGCGAAGCTCCTCCTAGCAAAGCACCCGGTCATTTCGGTGAACGGCAACGTTGCGGCGCTCGTCCCAAAGGAGACAATAGAGCTCGCCAGGGCCCTCAACGCAAAGCTTGAGATAAACCTCTTCTACAGGACGGAGGAGCGCGTTAAAGCTATAGCTGAAGAGCTC
>QMUI01000251.1 GCA_003660485.1 Thermococci archaeon
AGGATGGATATTAAGAGTAAGTGACGATTTACTTGACATAATGCAGTACGTAACTGGAAGAATGCCTGCTGTAGTCCCAATTACAATGCAAGACATAACACCATATGGAAACGGAGTTTATCACATAAACAGCATCCTACAGCCAGCAACCGCGACAGATGCACCCGTAGTTGGAGTCGCCATAACTGCCGAGGTTCCAGTTCCAGGATGTGCAACAGGAGCTAGCCACGTAGTAGATATTGAGCAGGCCGCTAGATTCTGCATTGAAGTCGCTAAGGGCTTTGGTAGAGGGAAAGTAAAATTCTATGACGAAGAGGAATTCAAACGCCTAGTTGAGCTCTATGGCTCCATGAAACACCTCCAAACTCTTGGGAGGAAGTAAAATGAGAGTAGGCTTTGTAACGATAGGTCAATCTCCTAGAGTAGACGTAGTTCCCGAAATAAAGCCGTACTTGGGAGAAGGAGTTGAGATTATCGAGTGTGGAGCCTTAGATGACCTAACGCTTGAAGAAATCAAAAAATTAGCTCCAAAAGAAGGTGATTATGTTTTAGTAACCAGACTCAGGGATGGTACTCAAGTTAGACTCAGCAGGGAAAAAATCATTAAGAGACTCCAAGAGTGCATTAAAAAGCTAGAAGAAAGAGTTGATGTCATTGGAGTGCTTTGTACTGGAGAGTTTCCAGAATTAACCTCTAGGAAATTACTTGTCGAACCCTCTTTACTTCTTTTAAAAACAGTAGAAGCTCTAAACGTCTCAAATCTTGGAGTTATAGTTCCAGATCCAGACCAGGTAGAAATAACAAAAAGAAAGTGGGAAGGAGTTGCTAAAAGTATCAAAGTTCGAAGTGTTTCTCCGTACGTTGGGAAGGAAGATGAGTTCATAAGAGCTGCTCAAGAGCTGAAAGAATGTGATCTCATTGTGATGGATTGCATCGGATACAAGCTATCTTTTAAGGAAATCGTGAAAGAAATCACAAAAAAGCCTGTTGTTTTGCCTAGAACTCTGATGGCAAGAGTTATTGGAGAACTTTTGGAGGGATAGAGTATGGAGTTTCTTGAAATTAATCCGGAGCTGTACAAAGCATGTGAGATTGCATTAAAGCAGTGCCTGGGTGTTAAAGAGGGAGAGTCAGTCCTTATAATCGCAGATGAACCAGAGCGCAAAATAGGGTACAGCCTCTGGATGAAAGCCAAGGAATTAAACACTGAAGCCGTTTACATAGAGATTATTCCACGGAAAATGCATGGAGAAGAACCTCCCAAACCAGTTGCTGAAGCTATGAAAGTAGCAGATGTCGTAATAGCTCCAACTTCAAAATCTATAACCCACACGTTAGCGAAAAAAGAAGCATGTGAAAGAGGAGCAAGAGTAGCTACGCTCCCAGGTATCACGGAAGAAATATTTATTAGGACAATGAACGCTGACTACGAGGAAATATTAGCCCTTACAAACAAAATAGCCGATATTCTGGATAATGGAAGCACAGTCCAAATTACAACTTCACTTGGCACGGACTTGGAATTCTCAATAGAGGGCAGAAAAGCCATGAGAAGCACAGGAGTTTATAGGAACCCTGGTGAGTGTGGTAACCTTCCTGGAGCTGAAGCGTACATAGCACCTGTCGAAGGAACGGCAAATGGGACTGTTGTCATTGACGGCTCTATGGCAGGAATTGGAGATCTAAAAAATCCCATTAAGCTTATCGTTCAGGATGGTTATGTTGAAAAAATTGAAGGAGGTGATGAAGCAAAGAAGTTAGAGGAGATTTTGTCTAGGTATGGGAAGGAAGCAAGAAATATAGCAGAGTTTGGAATAGGAACTAATCCAAAGGCAAGAATTAGTGGAAACATTTTAGAAGATGAAAAAGTTTTTGGAACGGTCCATATTGCCCTAGGAAGCAATTACGACTTTGGTGGGAAAGTAAAAGCCCCCATCCATCTGGATGGGATTATTAAAAAGCCAACTGTGTTAATTGATGGAAAATATTTGTTTAGAGATGGAAATTTGGTAATTTGAGGTGGAAAATATGGAAGAACCAAAAAGAAAACACCCCTCTGCATTTGAACCGGGAGTATTAGTTTTGAATATCATAATGGCGGTGCTCGGTGCCATTATTGGTCTAGAACTCATTACACGTTTGGGAATTTCAACAAATACATCAATCATTGGTGCATTGATTGCGATACTTCTTGCTAGAATTCCTGTGAGAGCATTAAAAGCATTTTTGGACCTAAACAGACAGAACTTGGTTCAGACGGCAATTTCTGGAGCAACATTTGGAGCTGCAAATGCGATATTCCTGCCTGTTGGTGTGGCTTGGTTGCTCGGGAGGGAAGATCTCCTAGTGCCAATGTGGATTGGTGCAACCTTAGCAGCTATTATAGATATGACAATGATTTACTGGTTATTTGACACAAGAATATTCCCAGCAAAGAATCCATGGCCCCCAGGAATAGCAACAGCTGAAACGCTCATAGCAGCAGCTAAGAAAGGTAAGAGAGCAATGCTCTTGCTATACGGAATGATTGCGGGAGGTATAGTTAGATACCTTGGAATTCCAGCGGATATTGCAGGTGTTGCATGGATAGGAAATATGTGGGCATTGGCAATGTTTGGAATAGGCCTTATAGTTAGAGGATATTCTCCGAAGCTCATTGGAGTAGACATTAACCAGTACTATGTTCCCCACGGTATCAT
>QMUI01000252.1 GCA_003660485.1 Thermococci archaeon
AAATGTCGTGAGACCGAAAATGCGCCTCATAGGGAAGCTCTCGTCTTTGTTTAGTTCTTGAAGAAGCTTAGCATAGAGGGCTTCGATAATAGCTTCGCGGGGATAACCCTTAACTTGTACACCCCCAACGGGAATGTTTATCAGGTAACCCGGCCCTACCTCCAGCTTTCCGAGATAGACGAATCTGACGGGAAAATCGCTCTGGATCAAGTACCGGTTAACTCTATCAAGAACTTCGAATATGAGGCTCTTATCCATGAAGTTTCCTATGTATGTGGTTCCCACGTACGTCAGCTCTTTCCTGTCTCCAAGTTGCATGTTAGGAAGAAGCCCCCCAACTGTTATTAAACTTTTGCCGAGGGAAGGGATTTAAGCACAAGATCTCAATAATTATTCGCCCCCGGGAAACCGCGGGGGATGAGCGCCTCGGCGAGCTGTGATTCCCCTTCGCTCCCCGGGGGCACATTCTGCTATCTGAGCTATTACTGCCAACCAGATATTATTCTAGAAAATTAGAAGCAAAATACTTTTAAGGATCTCTTTAATAGGTGTTCATGGTGAGTATAATGAAAAGGATTCCTATTGTGGTCATGATTGGTATTCTGCTCCTTTTCCCGGCGCGGTACTCCCTCTCTCTGGAACTGCCACCCATCGAAAATCCTGCAAGATACGAAGATCAGATTGTGTGGGTCGGTCCTCTTGGGGACAATCTTGCTGTTTTGACTTCTGGCTTGGGCACGCTTCTCGCTTTGATTTCACCAGATGGAACGCTCAAAAAGGTAGTTTCATACCGGGATTTTATAGCTGTTGATGCCGTTACGATTGGAGACAACCTTTACGTGCTCACAATGGATACGAGGATCATCGAAATAAATAGGACTGGTGATATAGTAAGGGCCGTCTATGCTGGGTCTCTAGAAACGTCTGATGGAGGTGGAATCGGCATAAAGATAGCCAGCTCGGATCGGTCTCTTTACATGCTCTGGTTTGGGGATGGCCTGTATCTTAGCAAGTTAAGACCGGGTCTAACTTTGGACTGGACGGTTAGGCTTCAGGACCGCAGCGAATTTCCTCCTGTTATATTGGAGCGTCCAAAATTCGATTTAATACCTTCTTCGGTGGGGATATACATTCTGGAGAGCATCCTTGGAATCTCTACCAATTTGTTCCGCGTTACCGCAGATGGAGGTGTACAGGAAAAAGTTGTATTCCAGAATATAAATGGTATCCATGGAGCGGCTATCGGGGACTCAATCTATGTGGTGGGCACCGTGGGTGGAGAAAGCACCCTCGGGGTTGTAGCATTGCAATGGAACGATATTAGTCTTTATGTGAACTATACGATACCAGTGTCAGTTGATGTCAAAATTAGCAGGGAGTACTTTGCTAAAACCTCTGGCGAAGTGCACGCGGCACTGACACCGGAATCTCTCACGGTTCTTGAGAGAAACATCTTGATTCTCGTGAGGGAGGAGAATGGAAATTCTCATCTTCTGAAGATATCAAAAGACGGAAAATTCCTCAAAGGCATCTCCCTGCAGATTGACGGCTCTGGAAAGCTGGGCAATTATAAAGATAACGTCGTAATTGCTTCGACTTCTGGGAACGGGATAAACGTATATCTCCTGTCTGGAGACATGGGGCTGAAATGGGCGAAAACATTCATGAGAAGTGTTATTGTAGAGAAAGTCCTCCCCGGAAAAAGTGGATACTGGATCCATCTGAAGACAGAGGAATGGCCCTGGGGGTATGTATTGCATTACTCTCCACTCGGAACTGTAGATGATGCATTCAGAGTCCCTGAAGGGCGCTCCATCGAGGAAATGGTCGTATATAGGGACAGGCTCTATGCTCTTGTGTCCAACAACGGAAGTGAGATCCTTGAAGACGTAACGGAGGGAATCTCCTACCTGGCTCCAAATGCGGAGAAGGGGCTGGATTCGCATCCTGCAGGGGGAGGATTTCTCAGTAGCACCAAAGACGGACTCTTGGTGAAATTTAGCGGTTTATACTCTCCCTACCTCCTGGTGTCACCAGGAGATTTCAAAGAAGTTGTTATACCCAGGAATAGTCCGGTAAGAGGAGGGCTGGTAGAAGGCAATCGGATGGTATTCTGGGGTAGCGGGTACATCATTGTTATTGACGGTGGCCAATCCAATACTGCGACAAAGTATTCTGTTTTGGGTGGCATGGTTCTTGGTGCAGCCCCGTTGGGTGGAGCGATAAATGTTCTCGTTAACAGTGGAGGTATGCTGTGTCTTGCGACTATCCAAAGCACAGATTCGTATGAGATAAGGGCACTTGATTCTGGGCCCACAAGTGATACAAACTTCATGAAAGTTTCTGATGAGTTGGTATTTTTGAGCAGATGGCATGATCTAGGACACAACAATACGAAGATACTTATAATCAGCAAAAATAGCAGTGTAAGAAAGATAATAGTAGATGGGAGGATTTTAGGAATATTAGGGGCCAACAGGTCTGTCATTATTGCATATGGTGAAAATGGAGTTTTGAGGATATGGGGCTGGGAAGAGTTCCAACCTTTTTCAGAGTGCAACTGGTTGAGGATTTCAGGGGATTCTATCGGGGTCCAAATACGCGATGCCCGGCTAAGAACATCCAGCGGAGTTCTCCAGCACATTTCTCCTGAGGAATTCTACCGTGATCCATATTACCGAGACATAGAAAACGTC
>QMUI01000253.1 GCA_003660485.1 Thermococci archaeon
AGGTCCCTCTCCCATCCGTAGCCGTGATCAACTGCCCACTTTGCACCGTCCACGAGAACGTCATCTATCTCCGTCCAGTGAAGTCTTATCCTACCCTGACTACCAACGCCAGAAGGAACATTCTTAAACAAAGTATCTACAAGCTGCTTTATCTTTGGTCTCACTTCTTTTTCCGTTAAATTCGTTCTAATCAACCTGACGCCGCAGTTGTGAACAACGGCACCATTTGCTATGAAGTTGTGGGCCTCGTGATAAACCCCGATATCATAGAATTTGTCGTACGTGGGCTTTATCTTCTCGACCTTAACTACCCTCTCAGCTACAAAGCCTCCCTCATAGCCAAACTCCCGGACGAATTCCTCAAACGTTGGGAAGTTCTGGGGAACTCTAACCTCTTCTGTTCCCGAGTATATTACTCTCTCAACAAATCTTTTGTTGACTTTATCAGCAACAGCCTCATAAGCAGCCTTTAAGCTACCTGTCTTTCCATAGACTTCACGTGCAATCCTTGCTGCCTCCTTTCTTTCCTCCTTTACGAGTTGCTTCCTAACTAAGTATGCATATCCAAGCAAACCTCTTACTTTCTTCTCTGGAGCATATTCATAGTTTATCCTGCCAAGGAAGTTCTTTATGCTGTCCTCTTCAACTATGGCAAGTCTCATAGTAACGGTTTTGTCAGAAGAAACTTCATAAATCATTGAGTTAACACCGAACTCCCTGAGAAGGTCTGCAACTTCACTCAGAAACGCCTCAAGGTTATCTCTGAGATCTTGAACCTTTGATTGGGTCAGGTTAATTGAGATTGGAGTGTACCTCTTGAACTCAACAACGCTACCATCAGCGCCGAAGAGACCTGCGAGGAAATTCCTCTTTATCCACAGGGGAGCCTCTTTTATCCATACTGGGAGAGAATATTCAGCCTCAACCTTCTTCCCTATGGGCATTCCAAGCTTCATTAGGAGTACAGCGAATGCCCTAGAGGTTACCCTAAGCCCTGCGGACTTAGAGGTTCCTCTGTACTTTCCAATCTCGTACTCTCTCTTCCTCACGTAGAGGGTGGCGTTTATTCCCAGCTTCTCTAGGTCTTTTTTGAGCTCATTCATTGCCTCTTCAGTTCCATAGAACGAGATGTATATTCTGTCACCCATGTAGCCTAAATGGCCATCACCAAATGCAAAGCCCAGGACCCTTGCCAAAATTCCAACCTTTGGATCGTTCCATCTGAGGGGGATTAATCCTCTCTCTTTAAGGAACTTCAGTATCTGGGGGTCAACGTCCTTGAAGTCGTCCTCTGACAGTATAACACCTTCCTTCTTCTCGAATTCAACTCCTTCAAAGGGATACACTATAATGTAATCACCCTCCCTTATGTTGCCCATGTACACATAGCCGGAGGGAGTCAGCACGGGATGGTCTTCACTACCCTCTATCGTTCTTCCGGTCTCGGTGACTATCCTAACTGCAACTTCATCCTCCTCAACTTTTCTCTCAGCCACGAATACCGCGGGTGAGCTGTCATTGTGCCCCTCGTCTATATTATATATCTTAAGCCCCTGAAGCTTGAATGTTGAAGGCATGTCCTCAATCCTTACCCAGTAGCCATGTTCCGTGAGAACCTTAGTTCCTGGGGAAAGGCAGTTGATATCGTAACCTATGCCTCCGGGGCTTATTACTCCTTCCCTGACGTCAAAAGCCGCAACTCCTCCAATAGGGAAACCATAACCCTGATGACCATCAGGCATGACTATTGAATACTTGTATATGCCTGGAAGCATTGCAACATTAGCTGCCTGTTCAAGTGTCCTATCCTTCTTCATTTTCTCAAGGAGAACCTCATCAGCATAAACCCTTCCAGGAACACGCATCCTCCTATCAAACTTTGGGATTTCCCATCTGATCTTATCAATTCTCCTCAATGGCACAACCATCTTCTCCCACCAGATTAGAATTTTCCGCCCACTTTAAAAGCTAACCGATTGAATAATACACAATTTTATGTATTATATTTAACACCGAAAATTAAGAACACGTTACTATCCATGTATACATAAACAAGTAAGTATTAACGATCTATCCTAAAAATTTAACCTCAAAAATGACAAATATTTCGGCGAAAGGCTTATAAGCCATAAATTTTTATAAATATCTGATTCCCCAATTTTAGATCTTTCAATATCTGGTAGTTTTTCTAAAAGCTTGAGGAGGTGACGAAAAATGGTGAGGGTTGCTATTATAGGCCAGGGATACGTTGCAAGCATTTTTGCCGTGGGACTCGAGAGGATAAAGGCGGGAGAACTCGGCTATTATGGAGTTCCATTGGCCAATGAGCTACCAATAAAGGTCGAGGATATACAGATTGTAGTCTCGTACGATGTTGACAAGACAAAGATCGGTTTACCACTTTCAGAGATCGTGCAGAGGTACTGGAAGGGCAACGTTCCAGAGGGTCTCCAGGAGATCTACGTGAGGAAGGGAGTCCACCTTAGGAGCCTAAGGAACCTGCCAATAGAGGCAACTGGACTAGAGGATGAGATGACGCTAAAGGAGGCAGTGGAGCACTTGGTTGAGGAGTGGAAGAGGTACAAGGTAGAAGTCCTCCTCAACGTCCCAACTACCGAGGCCTTCGTTCCATTCGGAAAGCTTGATGAGCTTGAGAAAGCGATAAAGGAGAACAACAAGGACAGGCTAACCG
>QMUI01000254.1 GCA_003660485.1 Thermococci archaeon
CCCTTACCTCAACCTTCCCAGGAACTTTCTGTCCTTCCGTTATAAAAATTGGGAGGAATTCAGCGAGTTTCTGCTCCCTTTTAACTGGTAGGTTTGCCTTCTTGATGTACTTCAGCTTTACAACGTACAGAACGCCTTCACTCATCCTTCTCACCCTTCTTTATCCTGAACGTCACCTTTCCGTTAAGGGCTCTTAGCTTTTCAAAGAGCAGATCGTCTATCTTTACTTCGCCCTCAACTCTCAATGTAGCGTCAAGATATGCCCTAGCTCCAAGAACTTCCTCGACTTCCTTGAGGAGGTACTTTGCAACTTCGATATCGATCTCTTCAAACCTAGCCTCCCATAGAGGTTTCTCTATCCTCATGCTTCCGCTGATCTTACCCTTAACTGGAATAAACTCTAGGATGTCAGTACTGGCTATGTCAAGTATCGCGATCAGTAAGTAACCTTTGTGCTCCTCCCTTATCTCGCTAACATCAACGGTTTCCTCTTCAAGGACTGGGATTAATGTGACTTCTGCCTCTCTCCTCTTGCTTTCACTCCTTCCCTCGATAACAGCATAAGTCTTCTTCTCGGGCATTATTATCGTCCAAGTTACTTCCTTTGTCTCTCCATTCTGGAGTTTTACCTCGTACGAATCGAGTTCCCCTGTATTAACGCTCAGCTCTACAGTAAATTCGTCCCTTCCAAGGGGCTTAACTCTAACCCCAATCGTTACGGCCTCGCCGGGCCTGGCCTTCACGACTGGTTCGCCAATTTCAAGGTAGAAGTCCCCCTTTGTTATGGGTGTCTCTTCCCTCTTCTCAACTATGTGGCCCCAGAGAACTTCATCAAAAAATTCATCCTTAATTCTATCATTTTCAACGAGGCTTCTCAGCGGAACTCCAGTGGCTGATCCCGGGAAGTAGACTTCGTACCAAGTCCTCACCCTGTAATCCCTGTCTCCCTTTTGTACTATTATATCCTTCTCACGACCAAGCAACAGGGAGGCCTGCTTGTTGAGTGCGACCTCCCTCGGTAGTATTATGTCCCTGGGCTTAAGGGAGGCTGGAGGATTGCCTTCTTCTTCAGTTTCAGGTGGTTTGTCATAAACTTTCTTGAAGAATATCTCACCATCTCTCTCGATCCCTATCTTTAGGGCCTTTACTGCATCTCTTATCGCCTCGTGAAGGCTCTCCGGTTTTATCATTGGAAGCTTTGGATTGCTCATTATAACGTACTGAAGCTCCGAAATCGGATAACCTTCAGCCCTCAGGATGTTGATATTGACATCTCTTAATATATCGACAAGCCACTCGAAGTCTTCGAGTGAATCGACTACCTTCCCATTACTCACGAGTGCGAGGTAGACGTTCTCGACCACGGACTTGGAGGAAGCTTGGGCTTGCACAACCCTAACACCGTTACCATTTGGATAGGCAACCATCCTGAAGTACTGAACTATCTGGCTCTCGAGATCCTCGAGGGCTTTCCTCCTTATATCCTCAACCATGCTCATCTGTATCTTAACGACGTCTTCCCCGTACTGCTTGAACTTCTCCCTGATATCCTTCTTAACTTCATCACAGGCAATAACTGTGGCCATGCTCTTTAGCATCTCCTCTATACCATTCCTGGCCACGAACGCGACGACGATCGTGTTCTTGTACGTCCTCGTTCCGGTTCCGTACATGAAAATTATTCTCCTTAGGGTGTCCTCATCAACGTCATCCCTAACCAAAACCAAGAGCTTGTACTCTGGAGTGTCTTGAAGCTCCTGGGGCTCCCTCGTCACCACTATGAAGTTCTTCTTGAAGAAATTTACATGATCCTCTATACTCGCCTTTTTGCCCCTTGATGTTACTAGACTCTTCCTTTCCTTTACCATCTTATTTACATGCCTAACGAGCTCCGACATAACTTCCCCTGTTCTAGTCTCTAAAAGTTCCTCTACTTTGCTCTCAACCATTTGGGAGACGTTTGCAACCCTCCAGAACCACAGGTATGGATCCTTCTTGTTTAGATACATGAACTTGACGCTGGCCTTTATCTCCTCCACGGTGTCCTTTATCTCTACTGGCATCCAACCCTTCCTTCTAAATAGTTCGGGCTCGTAAGTTCCCCTTGCTATTCTTTCGGGCGTTGGGAACTCTGGGAGACTCGTCGGAGAGTCATAGGGGTAGGTCTTTAGGAATATGTACGTTAGGACTATCTTGGCCAATTTGGGGTTTGAGAACTCTCTCAGCTTTCTCTCATTTACATCGCTCTCAAAAACCGTCCAGTAGTCTCCATAAATCGAGCTCTTGGAGAAGAAGCTCCCCCTTATCTTGTCATCGTGGAGGTTTATGTGATGGGGCATTATTAAGGCAGGGTTCTCCTTTAACAGTCCCCTTATAACTATCCTTGTGATCCTAATCATGTCCCTCGTTCTCTGTAGGCCCGTTCTCTCTATTATCGCTCTGAGAATCTCTATGTACTCTGGATGGAACGGGTAGCTCTTCCTTAGTGCTTCCTCGAGGGAGGAAGTGTTGCCGAACACTTCCCTGTTAGAGTAGGCATCTCTAAGCTCCATCAAAACCTTGGCTTTCTCTTCTTCGTTTATGCTCTTGAATATCCTCCTCTTCAAAACCTCAACGAGCTCGTTGCTCACTCCACCCGCCTTAAGAGGGGAATACTTCCTTGCCCCTCCAACCCTCTCAACGGC
>QMUI01000255.1 GCA_003660485.1 Thermococci archaeon
TAGAGCCCGCAGTGGATAATAGCTCGCGAGATCCCCACCGGGAAGGGGATAGTACTCTATGTGAGCCAGCCTCTCCACGTCTTCGTAGCTGAGGTAGATGACTTCTCCGCCCCATGTTTTTCCATCGGTTCCGTAGCCAACACCATCTAAGGCTATCCCAACTACCTCCTCAAGCCCGTGCTCGGCCATAACCGAGGCTATATGGGCATAGTGATGCTGGACTTGAAGTAGCTCTGCGTTTGTTTCCTCGGCTATCTCCATGGCAAGCTTCGTCGTGTTGTAAGAGGGATGCAGGTCGGCAATTATTAAATCGAAGTCAGAAACCCTAAGGATTTTCCTGAAGTGGGCTACTGCCTCTCTCATGAACTCAAGGACTTCAATCTTCGATGTGTTCCCTATGTACTGGCTAGGATAGACCCTATTCCCCTTTACAACACCAAAAGCATTCATTAATTCGGCCCCTACAGCTAATCCCTTGTATTCAAAAGGTATCTCAATGGGCAGGGGAACGAATCCCCTTGATCTTCTAATCACTGCCCTCTTCCCATCGACGAACCTTACTACGCTATCATCGGCCCTGTTGGGAATTCTCCTGTTATGTAGGAGGAGATAATCCGCGACATCCTTAAGCTTTTCAAATGCCTCATCGTTGTCCTTTATCATCGGCATGCCAGGGAAGTTAGCGGAGGTCATGACGTAAACAGGAGTTTTCGACCAGTGGAAGAGTATATAGTGGGTTCCAGCGTAGGGAAGCATGACTCCAATTGTGTGGAGTCCTGGGGCAAGATTCTCAGGGAGTGGGAACGGCTCCTTCTTCCTCAATGCCACTATTGGCCTCCTGTAGCTCGTTAGCTCTTCCTCTTCCTCCTCGGTTACATAGGCGAATGTCTTAATCGTCTCCAAGTCCCTGGCCATTATCGCGAAGGGCTTCTGCGGCCTGAACAGCCTTTTCCTTAGCTCAGCGACGACATCTTCCCTTGTAGCGTCACATGCCAGATGAATTCCACCGATTCCCTTTATCGCTACTATGTAGCCCCTATCTATCAGCTTTGCCGCTCTCCTTAGGGGGTCCCCAATTACCTCCTCTCCGGTAGAGGTGTAGAGTCTATAGCTCGGCCCACAGGTCGGACATGCAACTGGCTCCGCATGGTACCTTCTGTTTAATGGATCTTCATACTCGCTCCTGCAGAAGTCGCACATGGGAAATTCTCTCATTGCCGTGTTTTCCCTATCGTAAGGGAGATCCTCTATAATGGTGAACCTTGGTCCACAGTTGGTGCAGACTATAAACGGGTACATGAACCTCTTATCGTTTGGATCAAACAGCTCTCTTAAGCAGTCTTCACAGATCGCTATATCTGGGGGAATTATTGAATCTCCTTCTCCCTTCTTTTCCGTGGAGCTCTTTTCTATGTAGAATCTGCCAAAGCCCTGAATTGGGATTTCCTTTCTAATGACCTTTTCTATCTTAGCTAGGGGAGGTTTTTTCTTGTATAAATCTTCTAAAAATGCCTCAATATCTTCCTCTCTTCCTTCAACGACTATTTCAACTCCGGCATCTCCCAAATTCCTCACGTAACCCCTCAAGTTGTGAGCGTGAGCTATCCTGTACACGAAAGGTCTAAATCCTACAGCCTGAACTATTCCTTGAACGTGAATCCTATATGCCTTCATCCTCTCCCCCGAATGTTTTACGAAATTGAAAGCTTTATACGTTTCTAAAACCAAAAGTTGGGAACGGGAGGGGAGTTTTCAACCATGGGTTTAGAAGAGTGCCCCATACTTGTAGAATATTGAGCACGTGCCTTCGTAGGAAACCATGCAGGGCCCTATGGGGTGCCTCGGGGTGCAGGTCTTGCCGAAGTGCGGGCACTGGGGAGGTAAAGCTAAACCCCTGAGGATCGCACCGCAGAGGCAACCCTTTTCCAAGTCGGGAAGCTTCGGAACTTCCGGATCGTAGTAAGTCCTTATCTCAAACTCCCTCCACTCCCTCCTGAGCTCAAGTCCGCTCTCTGGAATTATTCCCAGGGCCCTCCACTTTGCATCCTTAACCTCGAAGAATTTGTCAATTAACTCTTGGGCCTTGACGTTTCCCTCCCACTTCACGGCCCTCGTGTACTCGTTTAGTATCTTTGCCTCTCCCTTCTTAACCATCTTTATGAGTAGGAGTATTGCCAGTAGCATATCAACGGGCTCGAAACCGGCAACTACCTGGGGAATTCCATATTTTTCAGTTATATGAACCCATCCCTTAACGCCAATTATCGTGGAGACGTGCCCGGGGTCAATTAGCCCATGGAACCTTGTTCCCCCCTTTACCAAGGCTTCAACTGCTGGAGGCGTTAGCCTATGGACTGAATAAATCTTAAAGTTCTCCAATCCCTCCTCCACAACGGCATTAAGCATTCCAGCAGCTGGAGCAGTTGTTGTTTCGAACCCCGGAGAGAAGTGAACTACTAGCTTATCAGGATTCTCCTTGGCTATTTTATAGGCGTCATATATAGAATAAACAACTCTAACATCGTAGCCTTCGCTCTTTAGATCGGCGAAGCTTCCCCTTGGGGTAGGAATTCTGTACATGTCTCCAAAAGTCGTCAAAATAATCCTCTCACCCTCTTCATAGGCTTGTTTCATAATCTCCATCATTTTTACTATGTCCTCTACTGGAGTTATACACACAGGA
>QMUI01000256.1 GCA_003660485.1 Thermococci archaeon
CCAGTAACTATGATCTTCTTTGTGGTTCTTATCCTTGAAAGAAATCTCTCCCAACCTTTTACGCTCTGGATCTCGTCGAAAACAAAATACTCAACATCCCCATACAGCTCATAGAATGCCTGCATCAGCTTTTCATAATCATTAGGAGAAAAGGAAAGTAATCTTTCATCAAAGAAGTTTATGTAAGCAAATTTCTTATTCCTCATAAGTAGCCACGTAAGAACAGATTTTCCCGATCTTCTCACCCCGAGAATTGCAAGTATATTTGGATAAGAGAGGAAGCTCAACAAAGCCTCCTTGTCGATCTCCCTTTCAATGATATTCTCCCTCTCTATAAACTCTTCAATTTCTTCCCTCTGGGTAATGACTATCCTCTTCAATGACTCAACATCAAACATGTGATTATTAACCACATATTTCACTAAAAACTTTGTGGTTACTATTCACATAGTTCATGCCATCAAGATATTAACCCAAGCCTTTAACTTTTCGAGAAGAGTTGGTGCGGGGGCGGGGATTTGAACCCCGGAACCCCTACGGGACGGGACCCTCAATCCCGCGCCTTTGGCCAGGCTCGGCAACCCCCGCTCCGTCCCGTCAATACTCCTTAAAATGGATCTTATAAACTTTTCGCACTTTAACGAAAGCATTAAGAGGTATGCCTTTTAGATCTCCTAGGGATAAAAATGATAGTTAGGACACCAAAAAGACTTCATCTTGGAATTATAGACCCGAGTGGCGATTTAGGAAGGAAATTTGGGAGTATAGGCTTGGCTTTGGACGAGGGATATGAAATAAAGATAACTCCCGCTGGCGGCCTAAGCATCGAGGCTAATGAAGAAGACAGAAAAATAATAGAAAAGGTCGTAGAAGAGATTAACCTCCACTACGAGATCGGTGTGGACTTTCACATAGAGGTAAGGAGAAGCATTCCAAGGCATGTTGGCCTCGGCTCAACCACACAGCTTGCTCTAGGCATTGCTTCTGGGATTTTAAAGCTTGCAAAAAAGGATGTTCCAATAGAGGAAGTTGCAAAGGTTTTGGGAAGGGCTAAGGAGAGCGGAGCTGGGCTGTATACCTTCAAATACGGAGGATTGGTAATAGATGGAGGCGTTAGGGACTCAATTCCCCCCCTAATTATAAGGCACGAGTTCCCTGAAGATTGGGCCTTCATCCTCGTGATTCCCAGGATGAAGAGGGGTTTAAGTGAAGAGGAGGAGAATGAAATACTAACCGAGAAGTTTGGGGATCCACAAGCTGGAAGGGAGATAACATATAGGATCATCTTTGGCCTTCTCCCAGCCCTCGTGGAGAGGAACATAAAGGAGTTTGGAAGAAATCTCAGCGAAATCCAAATGCTCGTAGGGAAGCACTTCAGCGCCTTTCAGGGAGGAACGTTCAGGGAGGACATTAGGATGATAGTTGACGAGTTAAATCGGATAACATATGGAGCGGGTCAAAGTAGCTGGGGGCCAACGGTTTATGGCCTCATAAGAAGGGAGGAGTTCACCAAAGTTAAGGCGAAGCTTTTGGACTTCCTTAAAGATCAGGGAATAAAAGCTGAGGTAGAGCTCGGAGTTCCAAGGAACAAGGGAGCCGAAGTCCTAGGAGAGAACTTGTTCCTAGAGAGGCTGATAAGTGGTGTGAGATGATAGCTGAGCTGATAAGGGAAATCGGAATAGGGGGAGCTAGGTACATAGAGGAGAACCTTGACGAGCAATTTCAAGCCTTAAAATACTTAAGCGAACGTCAAGATAGTGAAGTCTTCATAAAGCTCGTAGTAGCCAACGCATTAATTAGCTATCAGCTCACCGGAAGGGGAGAGCAGTGGTGGTGGGAGTTTGCTAGGCACTTCTCGAACGTTGAAGTTACCTCCCTTTATGAGGCTTATTCAACTTTCCTACCTACTTCGAGATACAACAAGAGGTTAGTAGAGCAGAAGCTGAGGCGGATAAAAAGGCTGGAAGGCTTTTTGAATCCCCTCTCCTTGGAGGAACTTAGTAGATATTATGAGAATATGAGAGGCTTTTGGATTGCCCTTGCAAAAGCTGTAGGATCTGAAAGAGAGAAGAAGACGGTGGTCTTTGCCGTGAAAATGTTTGGGTATGCCTCGAGGATTGTGTTCTCAGAGTTCATCCCCTACCCAATGGAGATACCAATTCCGGAAGACGTTAGAATAATTAGGGTCACCAGAAAGCTAACCCAAGAAAGTCCCAGGAAGTTCTGGGGAAAGATTGCAAGGCAGACAGGTGTGCCTCCCCTACACATAGACTCGATAATCTGGCCGGTACTTGGGGGTGCTGATGTCCACAAAGCTCCAGAACCTCTCCGCCTTAAGCTTCTCAAGCTTTACAAGCTCATTAAATAATTAAACTTATTAACCTCAATCGGAATTATTCTTGGGGAGTTGCATGATAGTAGTTGAGAACCTTAGGAAGGTTTTCGGGTCAAATGAAGCGGTAAGGGGGATAAGCTTTAAGGTTGACAATGGTGAAATCTACGGTCTGCTTGGACCAAACGGGAGCGGGAAATCAACTACAATGAAAATTTTGGCTGGAATAATTACTCCCACAAGCGGAAGGGTCATCGTTGAGGGAATTGATGTAAGTAAAGATCAGCTCAAAGTTAAAGAGATCACAGGATATGTCCCCGAGACTCCAGCTTTGTATGAAAG
>QMUI01000257.1 GCA_003660485.1 Thermococci archaeon
CTTCCAGGTGCCCTTCTCGACGATGTACTCATCGGTGGTTACGGCACCACTAACTACAGCCTCACCAAGGCCCCAGGAAGCGTTGATCATTATCTCGTTCCTGTCGTTGGTAACCGGGTTAGCGGTGAACATGACACCGCTCTTCTCGCTGTTGACCATCTTCTGAACTACAGCTGAGAGGTAGACCTTGCTGTGGTCGAAGCCCTGCTTGGCCCTGTAGAAGGTTGCCCTTGCAGTCCAGAGTGAGGCCCAGCACTTCTTCACCTTGTCGATAACATCGTCAGCACCAAGAACGTCAAGGTAGGTCTCCTGCTGACCGGCGAATGAAGCCTCTGGGAGATCCTCAGCGGTAGCTGATGATCTTACGGCAACGTAAACCTCCTCCTGACCGAACCTCTGGCTGAGCTCCCTGTAAGCCTGCTTGATCTCATCTGCGATCTCTGGGGGCATGTCAAGGGCCTTTATGAGCTCTCTAATTACCTCAGTATTCTCCTGGAGCTGCTTTGAGTCGTCAACATTAGTTCTGCCGATTATGTCCATAATCCACTCCTGGAGAACCCTCGGCTCGTCAGGAGCCTGGGCGAGAACTTCAGCTATAGTTCCCTTGTTAGCCTTTTCCCCAAGGATCCTCTTAATATCTTCCTTAGAAACCTTAACATTCTCAACAAAGTACTTATATGCCTCAGCCGTAACACAGAATCCTGGCGGAACTGGAATGCCAGCCCTTGTCATTTCACCGAGATTCGCTCCCTTACCACCAACAAGTGGCACATCTTCTTTACTGAGTTCCTCAAACCACTTTATGAACTTGTAGGCCATTTCCATTCACCTCCAGCTGAGAATAACCGAGAGTGATAAAGAAAGAACGTATTTAAAATTAACGTGAATAGCTTAGTTCTTTAATGACCATTTCTGAAATTTAGCCCAATAAATGTGCAAAAGTTGGGATATTCCCAAAATAAATTTGGACTAAATTGGGCTAAACTTCAAAAGCTTGTGCTCTTTAACAAGATCATTGACAAAGTACAACCCCTGCTCATAATTGTAAATGTAAGAGAGGTATCTATATATCCCTACTAGGGAATCCAATGGCCTAGGTTCTTTATTTGGATCATAAGTTTCCCTTATGAATTTTAGTTCAAGATCCCTCAGTTCATAATATCCAGCAACATGGAAAATGAAAGCTAGTTGAGCGTAAGTCACCCTCGAGTATGTATACCCAACCCCCTCAAGCTTTAACCTACCATCATCTTCTATATTCTCCATAAGCCACTTAGCAGCTTTTTTTACAGAGACTAAAACTGTGTGATTTTTAGTTATTTGATAGTACCTTGCCAACCCACTTGCGATTGCTATCGTTGTCCCAATATTTTCATTCCAGCTCCCATCATCTTTTTGAGCTTGAAGGAGCTTGTTCAATATATTAGCCTCAGTAACATTGTTTAGGATACCAAATTCCTTATATATTGGGAGCAATAAAGCATCAATAACAAGAGAGCCCTTTTTATCCTTACTAGTTGTCATGAAGTAATCTTCTTTTTCCCTTAACTTTAGGAACTCAAGACTTTTCTCAATTTCAGGTACGTTTAAGCCTTTGAGGGGCTCAATAGTATATGCCGTGTATAAGGTGTAATTGTTTGGGGGAACTCCCCACGGATAAGAGCCATCATCCATCCTCTTATATACTAACCATTTAAGTAGCCACCTATATCTTTCTTCAAAATCTCTATTTCCCGACATTTTATAAAGTTCATAGTACATCCTAGCAATCCAAGCGTTTAAGTTAAAGTACGCTTTATATGAATCATCATAATCAGCATAATTGTAGCCTGTCCAGAACTTTTCTAGAAATGATACCAGTGGAGAAAACATCCCATTGGGAGTGAGAGGATCAAATTTGTTAGGTTTTATTGGAGGATCTGGAATAAATCTGTATATCTGCGAATTGCCATTGCAAAATTCAAGCCTAAAATGTGGATCATATGGAGCGTACTCCATAAGACCATATTTTACAAAACCATAAGATAGCCTTATTCTGTCAACAAATACATAACTAACGTTGTATTTCTTCAGCAGGTAATACACCCTCTGCCTCTGATTTGAAGCAAACATGATAACATGATCCATATACGCCCTCTCCGCCTCTTTTGTTTCGGGAGCTTCCGTGAAGAAACCCTGATAAACCTTCTTCCATATAACAACATCCCTTCTATGTGTATTCCCAATAAGTAGGTAACCCATATCCCACCATACAAGAATCGTTGCGTTTTCAGGTGTGTTTTTAATGATCCACTGGTAAGCTTCCTTATCAACTATTGCAGGTGGATTAATGTAATTTAATGCAGCGTACGTCCCCTGAACAATAAGAGCTACAACTATTAACCCGCTCAGGAGTATGGAAATGTGCTTTTGCTTAGGAATACTCCTAAATATTCCAGCGCCAAATCCACGGACATTCGAAAACAGTAAAGTAAGATAACGACTGATACTTGGATAAATCTCGTAAAGGAGTAATTCTGAGGCCATCAGGGACAAGGGAATAGAAGCATATGGATCTCTAAACCTAAATGACATGCCTCCAGCAAAAATAAAGGCCCAAGCCCAGATTGCTATTCCCCTCCTTATACAATCCTGCATCAGGTACCTTCTAGTCGCCATAACCCCAAGTGCTA
>QMUI01000258.1 GCA_003660485.1 Thermococci archaeon
CTCTTCATAAGGGACAGAGACGTTGGAGCGAAGTACTTCATAACCATGCACATCTTCACCACAATTCCCCTCCACCTTCTAATCGCACTTGCTCCCACACTCTCCCTCAGCTCGCTTAGGGGCAATCTTCCCTTCCTGCTGGTAATGATAGCGGCCATGGCTAAGTCAGGAATAGTCCCACTACACTTTTGGGTTGCGGAAACCTACGACAGTGCCCCAAGTAATGTTTCCTCACTCTTTGCGGGAGCCATGGAAAAAGTTGCCCTCTTTGCTCTCGTTAAGGCTTACCTAACGTTTAATCCAAGCAGGGAGCTGGGGCTAGTCGTTGCAATCCTGGGGGCATTAAGCCTAACCATTGGCACCCTTTTCGCCCTGAAACAGAAAAACGCGAAGAGGCTACTTGCTTACCACAGCATTGGCCAGATGGGCTACATGTGGCTCGGCATAGGAATTGGCATCTACCTAATTCCCAGTAAAGTTGGCTACTTGGCATTGGCCGCTGGCCTCTTCCATGCCCTGAATCACTCCCTCTTCAAAGGCTCCCTGTTCCTTACGGCTGGGGCCTTCGAGTACTCAAAGGGAACTGTAGATCTAGATAAGCTTGGTGGTCTGTTTAAGGCGATGCCATACACGGGAACATTCGCCCTCCTATCCTCGCTAGCGATTTCAGGCGTTCCCCCGTTTAACGGCTTCTTAAGCAAGTTACTTCTCTATGAGGCCGGCTACTCTTCGGGCGATCCCGTGCTACAGTTGGCGACCGCCTTTGCGTTCTTCATAAGCGCCGCAACGCTGGCATCCTTCATTAAGTTCTACTCCTCAGCATTCCTGGGAGGGGAATCTGAGGGAAGCGAAGTTCCAGTCTCGATGGTGGTTGGTCAGGGTATACCTTCGATCCTCTGTCTGCTCTTGGGACTCTTCCCCTTGACCCTAGGGGTAAACCCCTACTCGTACTTCTCCTCTCCCATGTTCCTGCTAATGCTTGCGGTGCTTGCGGTCGGTGTTTTAGTGGCGGTTCCCTTCAATGGGGTTGAAGCCAAGCCCTGGAACTGTGGGGCCTCAGGTTTCCCCGAGGAGAGGTTTAGGCTGAAGGCCTCTTCCTACTATCACCAGTACGAGGAGAAGATTGGTGCCCTCTACTCACTCTCGAGCTACCTTAGGAGGGCTGGCTCTGCCTTAGTTGATGCTATGGCATCGGCATATTGGTGGATCTCCAAGTACTTTGAGGAGTACATTGATGAAGCAATTATAATGCCCGTCGTCAGGTTCCTCACCTCCCTGACGATAGTTCTCAGGGACTTCAGCGTGGCTATGGAAGTTACGATGGTTTTGAGCATGATCATCCTTGCTGGAGTTATTGTACTGCTTGTGGGGTGGTGAAATGCTGGGCGTAGCGCTCTCCCTCCTTATCTCTCCCCTATTCGACGGCATAGCGAGGAAGATAAAGGCGAGGGTCCAGTTTAGGGTAGGTCCCCCAATAGTTCAGACGTACTACGACATAGCTAAGCTACTCTCCCTCCAGCCCAGGATTCCAACGAAGAATAAGCTCTTCGTCGTTGCCCCTTACTTGGCCTTAGCTTCTGCCTTAGCTTCAGTCAGCGTCCTACCCTTCGGCAAGTTCTGGGTGAGCTTCAGCTGGGACGTAGTAGCCTTTATCTACGTCCTCGCGATGGTCAGCGTGTTCTTCATGCTTGGGGCGTTCTCAGTTAGGAGCGCCTTCTCTCATATAGGAGCTCATAGGGAGATGATGCTCATCCTCAGTACGGAACCGATACTTGCAGTGGCCCTCGCCATGCTCTCCGCCAGCGCCGGAAGCCTGAAGATGAGCGATATATTGTCATCTCCATTGAGTCCACTCTCGCTTCTAGGAGTGCTCTTCTTGCTGTACTCAGCGTACGTTGAGGGCTCATTCGTCCCGTTTGATGTCGCCGAAGCTGAAACCGAGATAGCTGGAGGAATATTCGTCGAGTACAGCGGAAAGCTTCTTGGGATCTCACTCTATGCCCTCTTAATTAAGAGGTTCGCCTTAACGTGGCTTTTGGCATCGATCTTAACCTACAGGTTCCTCCTTGGTGTGAGCTGGCCGATTGTGCTTCTTGTTCAGTTCGTAGTTTCTGCGGTAATATACTCGGTGTTTGCCCTCATTGAAGCGACGAGTGCTAGGCTTAGGATCGACCAGATAGTCTCGATGAACGTTCGCGTGTTCTTCCTGGCAATCATTGCGTTCATAGTGGGGTGGTTCGCGTGATTGAAGAGTTTGAGACGAAGTTCAAAGATCACATCTTAGAGAAGAAAACGCCGGCAAAGAATCAGATCCTTTACGTGGTTAAAAAGGAGGCCCTTCCCGAGATGGTTGAGTACTGGCAGTGGCATCCCCAGGCTAAAGAGGCTCTCTACTCCATGGGTGTTGGAACCGATGAGAGGCCAATAAGCGGTGGTTTTGTTTACATGCCCGTGATAAGCGTTGTTAATCATGAGACGGGCGAGGAGTTCTGGATAATGCTCAAGGCTTACCTCGACCCTGAAAACCCTGAATTTCCATCAGTAGCCTCAAAAGTTCCGGCCGCTTTATGGGCCGAGAGGGAGGTTCACGATCTTCTTGGCCTAAAGCCGAAGGGTCATCCCGATTTGAGGAGGCTAATACTCCCCGAGGACTGGCCTGAAGGAGTATA
>QMUI01000259.1 GCA_003660485.1 Thermococci archaeon
CTATCTTCTTGGCCTCTTCCCTTGAGAACTTAGTGCTGACGAGGGCAGCCTTATCATTAGCTAAGACTAGGTTTCCAAGTGCTGTATATTTGGTCTCGAATGGGACTATCTCAGTGTCAATTCCGTACTCCTTAAACTTCCTCTTTATCTCCTCAAGCTCGGTATCCCAAATGTACCAGGGAACAATTATCGCGTTCGAGTTGCCGGCCGCTAGGATGCCGATAATTCTAGACTTCATAATGCTCGCTTCAATAACGGGAACTTTCAGCACTTCCCTAATAACCTCTAACTTCTTCTCCTGAAGGCCTTCCCTAATCAACACTACTCTATCGGTTGCTACTCCAAATACGCCCAAATATGGGGAGTTTTCAAAGTCGAGCCTTTCTATGTGCATCCCTTCCCCTCCAAATTAAAGGGGGAAAATCAGGCAAGGGTAACGTAGGCTATCCTGACCTTGCCCTCTTCCCTCTCTTCCTCCTCAACCTTAACTTTGACCCTGAGCTTGCTTGGGGGCTTTTCAATTCCCCTCTCCCATATCTTCTCGTTGACCTTTGGGTCGATGATGACTTCCTGGGCCTTTGCGTGCCTTGCCACGAACTCCCTAACGAACTTTACTGCCCTCGGTGCCCTCTTCCACCTTGGTACTATCTTCTTTACCTTCCTAATCGGGACGGTGAATATAACCTCCTGACCAGCCTCAATAGGCATTTTTCTCACCTCACTCCTTCAGCTTTGTTCTCCTCCAGTACCTCCTCTTTGGATGAGTGAGAACTCTCCTGTTGGTTTTAACTATAACCCAAACTGGAACTCTCCTATTCTGCTTAAGGGCCTTCGCGAGCCTGAGCTTCTTTGCGAGTGGCTTGTTCCTCGCCATTTTGATCCCTCCATAATTAGAATGCCTGTTCACCTTAGCGGAGGGTGACTTAAAAGTATTTCGCAATGTTCATGTTTAAAAGTAGACCAAAGAAAAGCCTTTGGGAGTTGAGGATGATAGGGATAATCTTCGATATGGATGGGGTTTTGTACAGGGGCAACAAGCCGATATCTGGAGCCAAGGAAGTTGTGGAGTTCTTGAAAGAAAAAAATGTACCCTTTCTTTTCCTCACAAATAATTCAACGAAAACGCCGGAGATGTATAGGGAAAAGTTGGCTAAGATGGGCATAGAGGTCTCCGCTGACAAAATAGTGACATCTGGCTTGGCCACTAGGCTGTACATGGAGAGGCACTTCGCCCCAGGAAAGGTGTTTGTTATCGGTGGTGAGGGCTTAGTTAAGGAGATGGATGAGCTTGGCTGGGGTCTCGTTACGGTGGAAGATGCCCGAAAGGGGGAATGGAGGGAAGTTAAGTACGTGGTAGTTGGCCTCGATCCTGGGCTAACCTACGAGAAGCTCAAGTACGGAACCCTTGCGATAAGGAATGGAGCTAAGTTCATAGGGACGAACCCTGACACGACGTTCCCGGGGGAGGAAGGTATTTATCCTGGGGCAGGCTCAATAATTGCCGCTTTGAGGGCCTCCACCGAGAGGGAACCCCTGATAATCGGCAAGCCCAACGAGCCCATGTACGAGATAGTCAGGGAGAAGCTCGGGGTGGAGGAGATCTGGATGGTTGGGGATAGGCTCGACACGGATATAGCCTTCGCCAAGAGGTTTGGTATGAAGGCCATAATGGTTCTAACTGGAGTTCATACCCTGAACGACATTGAAAAGCTCAACATAAAGCCTGATTTAGTCTTGGACAGCGTTGCAAGGTTAATTGATTATCTGAAGGTGATAGAATGAGGGACGAGCTCGTGGCAATAGAGAGGAAGCTCTACAATCTGTACAAGCTTGGTGAGATGTTCGCGAGTCAGGAGAATCCCTCTCTTGTAGATACTTTCCAACTCTTGGCTGAGGAAAGCCTTAAGCATCAGAAAATCCTATCCACGGTTAATCTTAACTTAAAGGGGGAGCTAGTGTTTCCCGAAATAAAAGATAGGCCATCTTCCCTTGAAGAGCTTATGAGGGAGGCTATAATTGCCGAGGAGCTGTTAGCTAGAATGTACCTGGAACTCTCGGCCCAAGAAGAAGGTAGCGTTAAGGATATTCTAAGGATCATGGGTGAGGAGTGTTTAAGACACTCTTACAGGCTCAAGCTGATGTACGCGAAATGACAACTCCCGTTCCCCAAAGCTTTAATACGTTTTATGGATTTAAAATAGTGGTGGTCGTCATGGGTGTCGAGAAGGTTCCTAAGTACGACATTCCAGTTAAGAAGGTTGAATACGTATTCATTGAGCTTGACAAAATGAAGCCACACGAGCAACTCGTACAGAGGGAGCTTGAGGACTTCATAGAGAGCGTTACCGGTAGTGGCATATTCTGGAAGCCAATGCTTCTTGCTAAGATCCCAGGAACCGATGAGTACTTGATAGTTGACGGTCACCACCGCTGGGCCGGCCTCCAGAAGCTTGGTGCAAAGAAGGCCCCCTCGGTAATCCTCGACTACTTCGATGAGGGGGTTAAGGTCTACACATGGTACCCGGCATTCAAGGGAGACGTTAACAAGGTCATAGAGAGGCTAAAGGCTGAGGGCTTGGAGGTAATTGAAGATCCAGAGGCTGAAGAAAAGGCCGAGAGGGGAGAGATAGCCTTTGCCCTCGTCGGCGAGAAGAGCTATGCAATCCC
>QMUI01000260.1 GCA_003660485.1 Thermococci archaeon
CAACTAGTTCTGCTTCTCTGTATAAAATGTCCCAGAATGCTTCATATGGATCACTTGTTGTGGTCGCTATGACATAATGATTGGAGGTTCCAACACTTACTGTCATTCCACAAATCAGCATTATTATATATAATCCAAATGCCTTCTTCACTTAGTATTCACCCCAAATTAACAATTATTAATAGTAACTTAAAAATTTTTGATAAAGGTAAATAACACACAAAACTGCAAGAGAAGTTAACTGGCACTTTGGGTAAGTTATATGAGATAACGTGATCTTCTCAGTAAAATCACTTCGAAAAAGTTAAAATAGTAATTATAGTATTAGGAGGGACAAAAATGGAATTGTTAGTATTTTCCTTCTTTTCTCGGCACTAACTTTATTTTATATTCAACACGCCATATAGGGAATTTTGTCGCTTTAATCGTTAAATAATACTCACTTTCCCCCCTGTACAGATTTATAGTTTCTTCTTGGGGTAATTTAAAGTTCACTATAATTTCGCTGTCTCTGTCTATGGTCACCTTGAAGGTTGTTGTCCCTTTGTACTCTTTTCCGTTTACTTTTATCAGGTACTCGGTACCTTGAGGGAAGTCTATCTCAAAGGTAAACCCGGAAATTCTTGGCTTGACTTCAAGGGTAAACAATCCCCATCCATCCTTTTCTACTATTGTCACTGTTTCGTTGTTTATATAGAACACCTCCGCTGATGCTTGAATGTTCGCTGGAGGTATTTGAGCAGTTCTAAGGGCGTACCACAGGACGAACAGGAATATCACTAGGATCGCTACAAGCTTCTTATCCACGTGAATCCCTCCAAATCTTTATTATAAAAAGATCCCCATCTTAGGTAACTTTCAGTTCTTGAGGATATATAAACATTTGTAGCTAGTTCTTAGTCGTATTTTGCGAGCAACAAATAATTTATAAGTGTTCACCACTCATAGTGACTATATGGTGGGGATAAAATGGTGAACTTCATATTTGGGATTCACAATCACCAACCCCTAGGAAACTTTGGCTGGGTCTTTGAGGAGGCCTATGAGAAAGCGTACAGACCATTTCTCGAGATTCTAGAGGAATATCCAAGTATGAAAGTTGCAATCCACATAAGTGGCCCTCTAATAGAGTGGTTACAGGAAAATAGACCAGAGTACATCGACCTTTTACAGTCGCTCGTAAGAAGAGGACAGGTGGAAATAGTTGTAGCAGGATTTTACGAGCCAGTCCTAGCTGCAATACCTAAGGAGGATAGGCTAGAGCAGATAAGGCTCATGAAAGAGTGGGCCAAAAACCTCGGGTTCGATGCTAAAGGGGTATGGCTAACAGAGAGAGTTTGGCAACCCGAACTCGTGAAAACGCTGAAAGAAAGTGGGATAGAGTACGTGATAGTGGATGATTACCACTTCATGAGTGCAGGCTTGTTAAAGGAACAGTTATTTTGGCCCTACTATACTGAAGATGGTGGAGAAACGATAGTTGTGTTCCCTATAGATGAAAAGCTCCGATATCTAATTCCATTTAGGCCTGTTAAGCAGGTTCTTGATTACTTGCACTCGCTAGATGATGAAGACGAAAGTAAGGTTGCTGTATTTCACGATGATGGAGAGAAGTTCGGAATTTGGCCAGGAACGCACGAGTGGGTCTACAAGAAGGGATGGCTCAGGGAGTTCTTCGAGAAGGTGACTTCCGATGAGAGGATAAACCTCATGCTGTACACTGAATATTTGGAAAGGTTCAAGCCTAAGGGTTTAGTGTACCTCCCGATAGCTTCGTACTTTGAGATGAGCGAGTGGTCACTGCCAGCTGAGCAGGCGAAGCTTTTTGTCGAGTTCGTGAACGAGCTAAGGATAAAAGGCATGTTTGATAGGTACAGGGTCTTCGTAAGGGGAGGTATCTGGAAGAACTTCTTCCACAAGTATCCGGAGAGTAACTACATGCACAAGAGGATGCTAATGGTCAGTAAACTTGTAAGGGACATTCCAGAAGCGAGGAGGTACCTATTCAAGGCCCAGTGCAACGATGCGTACTGGCACGGTCTCTTCGGTGGAATATACCTGCCCCACTTAAGGAGGGCCGTGTGGAGCAACCTAATAAAAGCTAACCCCTACGTTTCCCCAGGGAACTTTATTAGAGATATAGACTTTGATGGTAGGGAGGAAGTCTTCCTCGAGGGGAAAAACTTCTACGCCGTTTTTAAGCCCTCCTACGGAGGTTCCCTTATAGAATTCTCAAGTAAGAGGAGATTAGTTAATTATGTAGACATTCTAACCAGGAGATGGGAACATTATCATGGTGTAGAAGTTGCGTATGATGGAGCCGGTGTCCCAAGTATACATGAGCTCGAGAAAAGGCTTCCGGATAACCTCAGAGGAGAAGTCGCATACGATAAATACCAAAGGTTTATGCTTCAGGATCACCTTATTCCACAGGAAACCACTATAGACGATTTTAGGCTCTCAAGAAATGCGGAAATTTTAGAGTTACCTGCTAAGCCCTACCACTTCAACATGTTTGAAGATGGGATAAATCTGTGGTTTGAAGGAGGGGGCTTTAGAGTAGAAATGTCATTTAGGCTACTAGATGACGGTTTCATCGTGGATTATTCCGCTTCCGGAAAGGATATAGTTTTCG
>QMUI01000261.1 GCA_003660485.1 Thermococci archaeon
ATTCAAAGAGGAAAATAGTTGATCTTGCCGTATTAAGACCCTGGCATTTGTACACTCCTAAAAGACCTGCGAAATATATCATTGAAGGGCCAAAAGGCATGATCCAAACCCTTAAAGCTGAAGTTGACGATGTAATTAAATGGTAGAATAATTACATAATTGAGCAAAAACATTATTATGTACAATTTTCCAAACCTCCTAAGTTTTGAGAGAGAACCAAATTATTTAAAAGTCCGAGCCGAGATTGAGGAGCGATGGGAGAAATAAGGTGGGCCACCAAGGAGTACACCGATGAAGAGATATATTCAATCCTCGATCCCGTGGTTAGGGAGTGGTTTAAGAGGAAGTTTAAATCGTTCACTCCACCACAAAGGTACGCCATAGTTGAGATACATAAAGGAGAAAACGTCTTAATTTCATCGCCCACCGGTTCAGGTAAAACACTCTCCGCATTTCTGGCTATAATAAGCGAGCTCATATCCCTGGGGAGGAAGGGAGAGCTTGAGGATAAGATATACTGCGTGTACGTTTCTCCGCTAAGGGCCCTAAACAACGATATAAGGAGGAACCTTGAGGAGCCTCTAGCTGAGATCAAGAGAGTAGCCCAGGAACTCGGAGAAGAAATACCGGAGATAAGGGTGGCTGTAAGAACCAGCGATACCACAAGCTACGAAAAGAGCAAGATGGTCAAAAAGCCCCCACACATACTCATCACAACTCCCGAAAGCCTGGCTATAGCGTTAAATGCTCCAAAGTTCAGGGAGAGGCTTAAGGATACAATGTGGGTTATAGTTGACGAAGTTCATGCTTTGGCGGAGAACAAGAGGGGTTCCCACTTGGCCCTAACCCTAGAAAGGCTTAGGGAGCTAACAGGGAAGGATTTCGTGAGGATAGGCCTGAGTGCCACCATACATCCCTTAGAGGAAGTTGCAAAGTTCGTGTTCGGTTTTGAAAATGGGAAGCCAAGGCCAGGGTTAATTGTAGATGTCAGCTTCGCAAAGAGAACAAAGATAACCGTAGAGAGCGTGGTTGAGGATCTAGTCTATACTCCGGCGGATGTGCTTAGCCAGGCCCTCTACAGAAGGATAGGGGAGCTCGTCAAGAACAGGAAAACTACCTTAATTTTTACGAACACGAGGAGCGGAACAGAGAGGGTTGTTTACCATTTAAAGAAGATGTTTCCCGAATGGGCAGATAAAATAGAGGCTCATCACTCCTCTTTATCTAGAGAGGTTAGACTAGAGGTTGAGGAAAGGCTAAAGCGGGGAGAACTTAAGATTATTGTTAGCTCAACGAGCCTGGAGCTCGGGATTGATATAGGGAGCATTGACCTTGTAATCCTAATTGGATCCCCTAAGAGCGTTAACAGGGCCCTCCAGAGGATAGGGAGGGCTGGACACAGGCTTCACGAGGTAAGTGAGGGGGTTATCTTAGCACTCGACAGAGACGACTTAGTTGAGGTTACTGTTTTAGCCCACAACGCAAGGAACAGGAGACTCGACAGAATTAGGATACCAAAGAACCCCCTAGATGTTTTAGTTCAACATGTCCTGGGGATGGCCCTAGAGAGAGTTTGGGATGTTAACGAGGCTTATAACGTGGTGAAAAGAGCATATCCCTTCAAAGACCTGCCCTTTGAGGACTTCATGAACGTTCTTAAGTATCTAGCAGGAGAGTACGCCGGCTTAGAAGAGAAGAAGGTCTACGCAAAGATATGGCTTAAAGACGGAAAGTTCGGAAAGAGGGGGAAGATGACGAGGGCAATCTACTACATGAACACTGGGACAATTCCTGATGAAGCGAAAATAGACGTCTTCACAATAGACAAGAGATACATAGGAACCGTTGAGGAAGAGTTCGCGGAGCACCTGATGCCAGGAGATATATTCGTTTTGGCAGGAAGAACTTACGAGTTCGTTAAGAGTAGGGGCAACAGGATATACGTCATACCCAGGGAAGGTGCAAAACCAACGATACCCTCATGGTTCTCGGAAATGCTACCCCTAAGCTTCGACCTAGCTCTGGATATACAGAGGTTTAGGAGAGAGGTAAAGTCTTTATTAGGTAATAAGAGGGCAAAATCATTCCTTATGAAGAAGTACGGTATCGACGAAATCACGGCAGAGGCAATACTCTCCTACTTCAGGGAGCAGGCCAAGTACTCAATAATTCCGGACGACGAAACGGTTTTGGTGGAGATAGTCAGGGATAAAAATGTTGTCAAGTACTTCTTCCACACCCTCATCGGCAGGAGGGCAAATGATGCCCTAAGCAGGGCTTTTGCTTATATTATAAGCAGGAAGAAGAGGTGCAACGTTGGGGTTGCGATAACCGATAACGGCTTCATGCTGAAGGTTCCTCAGGATAAAGCCCTAACCCAGGAAGAAATTCTCGAACTATTTGAGCTAGAAAACCTTAGGGAAACCCTAAAGAGAGCTCTGGATAACACAGAACTGTTGAAGAGAAGATTCAGGCACGTCGCAAACAGAGGATTACTAGTTCTGAGGAGGTACATGGGAAGGGAGAAGAGCTTAAGTAGGCAACAGATGAACGCTCAAACCCTCCTGAATTTCCTCAAGAAGAACTATCCAGACTTTCCGCTACTTAAGGAGGTGTACAGGGAA
>QMUI01000262.1 GCA_003660485.1 Thermococci archaeon
CCCATCTACTCTTTAGCAGCCCCTCCTTCTCCATTGAGTGGAGCAAGGGATAAATAGTCCCTGGGCTGACTCTGTAGCCGTGTCTCTCAAGCTCTTTCATCATGAAAGCTCCGGTTATTCCTCCTTTCTCAGCGTGGTGGAGTATGTGAAGGATTAGAAAGTCCCGATATTTCATATCGGATCCCGATATCAAAACTCGATATTACCTTAAAAACGTTTCCTTATTAAGACCTAAGTTTGGAGTAGTAATGGGGATGAGTATGAAGATAAAGCTCGAGCACGGTGCCGGTGGGGAGTTAATGGAAGAACTCATCAGGAATGTAATACTAAAGAACATAAAGCTAAACTCCGCTGGCGGAATTGGCCTAGAGGCCCTTGATGACGGGGCTACAATACCTCTAGGGGATAAGCACCTGGTGTTTACGATAGATGGACACACAGTTAAACCGCTTTTCTTCCCGGGGGGTGACATAGGCAGATTAGCTGTCAGCGGAACAGTCAATGACCTAGCCGTTATGGGGGCTAAACCATTAGCCATGGCAAGCTCCCTGATAATTGGTGAGGGCTTTGATGGAGCAGATTTGGAGAGAATTCTCAGATCAATGAACGACACAGCGGAAGAGGTTCCCGTTCCAATAGTTACAGGAGACACTAAAGTCGTTGAAGATGAGATAGGGATCTTCGTGATTACGGCCGGAATAGGGATAGCGGAAAGGCCGATAAGCGATGCTGGAGCTAGAGTTGGCGATGCCGTTTTGGTCAGCGGAACGATAGGAGACCATGGAATAGCCCTAATGAGCCACAGAGAGGGCATATCATTTGAGACTGAGCTCAAGAGCGATGTCGCACCGATATGGGATGTAGTGGAGGCGGTAGCGAAGGCAATAGGCTGGGAGAACATCCATGCAATGAAAGATCCAACGAGGGGAGGCCTCAGCAACGCCCTTAACGAGATGGCGAGGAAGGCCAACGTTGGAATCCTTGTCAAGGAGAGCGACATACCGATAAGACCAGAAGTAAAAGCTGCAAGCGACATGCTCGGAATAAGTCCCTATGAAGTCGCCAATGAGGGGAAGGTCATCATGATTGTGGCGAGGGAGTACGCCGAGGAAGCCCTTGAGGCCATGAGGAAGACCGAGAAGGGGAAGAATGCAGCGATCATAGGAGAGGTAATAAAGGAGTATCCAGGAAAGGTCATTCTAGAAACGGGCATTGGAGGAAAGAGATTCATGGAACCTCCGATTGGTGATCCCGTCCCGAGAGTTTGCTGATATCCCTAATTCTTTTATCAATCTTTATCATCTCCCTCCACTGCTTCCCGGGCCAGTAGACTTGGCCGCAATTTAGACAGACGTAGAACTCGTCATAGGCCTCATAAACCTTCTCGGGAACTTTATCCCTTATGTCTTCCTTCCTAACCCTAACTATTGGCCCATTGCACTTCGGACATCTAGCATTTTCGGGGAATAGCTCGTTAAACTGTATTCCCTCCCTCATCAGTTGCCTAACTTGATCCTCGAAGGAGTTGGACTCTATTAGAATAACTCTCACTTCAAGTTTTCTAGCCTTCCTAGCAAGCTCAGAGTCCCGCGTAAGTATTATCCTGCCCTCTTTTTTAGCGACTTCAAGGATTCTGTCATCCTCTTTAATTCCATACAGAGTATCGTAACCGTAGAGCCTCAACCATCGAGCGAGCCTACCAAGCATCATGTCGGCTATGAACTTCATGTTCCTCACTTTTAGATGTTATAAAGGAACTCAGGGATCTCATCGATCCCTATGACTTTAACGCCTTTTGGGTATTTCCCCCTACTTACCTTGGATTTAACCTCCACTTTTAAATCTCCAGCTATAGCGTCTATTTCAAAGGAATTTCTGTAATAAAAAACTTCCTTAAATTTTCTGTAAAGGTGCTCCTGAACAAGCCATTCATAGATCACAGCTCTTTCAACTTTCCTTCTTGTCCAGAGCTCCATAGCTTTAACCAGGAGGGGATCGCGAAGTATCAATTTTCTCTCCTTCCTGGGATAAACTTTGCCGTCTCCTCCAAGGTACAAGACCTGCTTCAGGACGCGGAGATTCTCAAAGAGCTCAACGTACTCCCTTGCAGTGTGAGGGGAAATTCCAACCTCCCTAGCTATTGAGTTAAAAGAGATGGGAGAGGGGGCTTTATCTAAAATAGCCCCCATAACTTCCTTAGCCACATCAGTAGAGCGTTCAAGGGCCCTGATATCTGCCTTTAGGAATCCGATGATATCCTCAGCTTTTAAATTGCTATTAAGGTAGGCCAAATATCCCCCCGTCTCAAGGTACTCTTCAAGTATTTCTTTGGCTTTGAGAGGAAAGAACTCGCGATAGAACAGATTGTAATATTCACGAAAGCTCAGGGGCATGACCTCTATGCTTCTCCCATGCCCCTTTCTCCCCCCAAATGTCTCGAAGTGCTTTCCTAGAGTTAAAGATACTGAACCTGTTATGGTAACAACATCCCTCCTTAGGGTACCGCGGTCAATAAGGAACTTTATGGCTCTCCACCAATCATCTACGAATGTCACTTCATCAAGGAATATGAACGCTGATTTAACTCCTTTCCTTTTCTTAAGTTTTAGGTAGTCCTTGATAAC
>QMUI01000263.1 GCA_003660485.1 Thermococci archaeon
ATGTATATTCATTGTTGTTCTCATTGGCCTCATGGATCTTATTCTCTTCATCCACTATCACTTTAATTTCATATATTCCCTCCTGGGTCGGCGTCCAGTAACATCAAGTGATCCTTCATTCTTTACGTAAACAGTGTATTCGGCCATCCTATTAATTCCAATTGCCTGTGGGCCACTTATACTAACCGTTAAGTCTGACATCAAGAACCATTCCTCTAAGTATAGGCCAGTGAACGTATCATCATCGGTCCACTCATTCTCCGAATCTCCTACAGCAGGATCTGCTGGGGCAGTATCTACTGCACTACTTCCCTCCCCACCCACAACCCACGCTATTATAGCAAATTTTGACTTCTTCCCGCCTAGAACCGACCATGGTATTTTGATTTCAAGGGTTTGCAACCCCGTATTGGTATCTCCAGTGTAGGCGTAACTACCCCCAATATCATTGATGCTCTTGTACTCCCATCCATTACCTGTCCACTTTATGAAGTTGTGAGGTCCCATTCCACTGTCCCAACCCCACCAGAAGTATATCTCGAACTCTAAGCCAAAACCGTTGGCAAATTTTATCTTTCTGCCCCAAGCGTCTGTATCTCCTGTATAGCCAGTTCCCTCTCCCGGATCAACATCTATTCCGATTCCATACGCTACATTCCAGCTTGCAGTATTGTTGGTTTTAAGGCAATATAGAGGTAATTCTCATCTCAAGCGACGTATAGTTTATCAAGGTTTGCCCCATCTTTGCCGCTATCAAGGCCGATTGCAACTACATCAGAACTGGTCCAGTCAAAAAGTTGTCCATCTATGATCTTGGTGTCGTACATTGCGCTGACTGGAAATGCTGAGAGCACTAATATGGCAGAAACAATTAATATTGCAAACTTAGGATGCAGACTACCCATCAAATGTTCACCTCAAGTGATACATTGAGTTTTATGACTTTATATATTTTATCACCGTGAAGGGTGAAGAAAAGAGAGACAGTTTAATGGGTTAAAAAGAGGGAAAAGTAACATCAGAACTTAATTCCACCCATTACTAGGGCAAGGACAGCCTTCTGCGCGTGGAGCCTGTTCTCTGCCTGATCCCAGACGACGCTGTTCGGTGAATCAATGACGTCATCGGTAACCTCCTCTCCCCTGTGCGCTGGCAGGCAGTGCATGAACATGTAGTCGGGCTTTGCATGCTTAACTAAATCCTTGTTAACCTGGAATGGCCTGAATATCTTCCTTCTCTGCTCAGCTTCAGCCTCTTGACCCATTGAGGCCCAAACATCGGTGTATATGACGTCCGCATCCTTGACAGCTTTAACTGGATCATGGAGTAGCTCGAAGCTTCCACCGCTCTCCGTTGCATTCTGCTCGGCCCACTTGATTACCTTCTCGTCGGGCTCATAGCCCTCTGGGGTTGCTACAACAACGTCTGCTCCAAGCTTGGTTCCAGCTATCATCAATGAGTGGGCAACATTGTTACCATCGCCAACGTACACAACCTTAACTCCCTTTATCGTTCCCTTCTTCTCCCAGATCGTCATATAGTCAGCTAGGGCCTGGCATGGATGTGAGAAGTCGCTGAGGCCGTTTATTACTGGAACTGAAGCATACTTTGCCAAATCCTCAACATCCTTGTGATCGTAGACCCTCGCCATTATTGCATCAACGTACCTGCTCAAGACCCTTGCAGTATCAGCTATGGTCTCTCCCCTCCTCAACTGAAGATCCTGGGCATTCAAGTACAGGGCATGGCCTCCGAGGTGGGCCATTGCAACTTCAAAGCTTACCCTCGTCCTCGTTGAAGGCTTCTGGAAGATCATTGCAAGAGTTTTACCCTCAAGAAGTCTGTGTGGCTTCCCTATCTTCTGCCATATCTTAAGCATCTTAGCCGTCTCAAGAATTGTCCATATCTCCTCAGGCGTGTAATCCTGCAGACAGAGAAGATCTCTTCCAGCTAAGCTAACCACCATGTTCATCACCGCTAAGATGTTTTCGATGATTTTAATAACCCTTTCGTCGGAAAATCTTCCTGTAAGGTGAATATATTTTGGAAAAAGGGCAAAAATAACTTTGTGTATATCAAAATTACCTTGCTAATTTTAACACTTCTTCTGGGGCACCCGCAATTTCAACCAGATACTCTGCCTCAACTATGTGTAGCTTCCCAGGGACTATAAGGACGTGAGGCTGTTTTCCAAAGTCCCTCCGGATCATATCCTTAACGAAACCTGCCTTGAGCGTTGGCTCGAGGGAACCAGCTCTAGCCAGAACAACCACGAGGGTGTCCTCGGTGAATACATTCTGCTTCTTCATGTCCTCTATCTTCAGGAGCAACTCCATAGCCTCATTTGCCGTCATATATTTCCCTCGGTCTGCCTTTATATCCAAGAATAGGAGGGTATGCAACCCCCTCTCCTTATTCTCCTTTATTACATCATAATAGCTTGTGGGGAACCAGTTGCCTTCAGGGTAAGCAACGGTGGCACTCTTTCCGAACTTGTAGATGTGCAGGCCGGTAACTGCGATTGCTGAATAAATGCTTGGGGCGTGGATGACGTAGCTTTTTATTCCCATCCTCTTCGCCCTTATCCTGAGCTCCGAATGAGTCGTTGCAACCATG
>QMUI01000264.1 GCA_003660485.1 Thermococci archaeon
ATAGGAAGGCCAAGCTTTCCGTCTTTCCACATTTTCGATACCCTTATATGTTTTCCCCTTTAATAATTGTAGGTGTGCCCTTATGTATAAGCTGATTGCGTGTTTGCTCCTCATTATTATCACTGCCGGGTGCTTGGGGAATGAGACTGCAATACCTCCTGGGGAAGGTTATGAGAACGTCGTTGAGGCGAATAATAACTTTGCCGTTAACCTGTATAGAGCAATTGGTGGAAAAGATAACCTAGTCATTTCACCTTTGAGCGTTTTCTTAGCATTCTCTATGCTCTATGAGGGTTCTGAAGGCGAGACCAAGGCTGAACTTGAAAAAGTGTTTGGGTTCCCCTCTAATGAAAAGATGAGAGGTGATATCAGAAATTTGCTCCTAAACTTAACTTCTTCTAAGAACTTCACCCTCGACATAGCGAATGCTATCTGGATTAGGGAAGGGGCTAAACCAGAGAAGGAATACGTTGAGACGATAAGAAAGTATTATCAAGGCGAAATAAGGGAAGTTGACTTCCTCAACGATCCAATGGGTGCGGCAAGGGAGATAAACTCATGGGTTAAGGAGAAGACGAGGGGAAAGATAGAGAAAATAGTTGATAGGCTCGATTCTGACACTTACCTAATTATAACGAATGCAATCTATCTTAACGCTACTTGGATCTATCCATTCACCTCAACCTTCAACTCAACATTCACAACGTTCAATGGAGTCGTGCAAGTGGAAATGATGAAGAGAATGGGGAAGTTCAACTACTATGAGGATGATGTAATGCAGATCATTGAGTTACCCTACAAGGGAAACCTCTCCATGATCGTTATTCTCCCTAAGAAACTGGAGGACTTTGAGAAAGTTGAAAAGAGCATTGATGCAAATCTCCTTAAGGAAATTCTCGAAAAGATGAAGAAGGAAAATGTCATGGTTTATTTCCCAAAGTTTAAGATGAAGAAGTCCTATAATCTCAACGATGCCCTCGCAAGGCTCGGGCTTAAGAGCGTTTTCACGGAGTTAGATATCCCGAAGATAGCCCCGGAACGAGAAAAGGAGGATTTATGCATAGATAGGGTTCTCCACAAGACGTTCATAAAAGTTTATGAGAAGGGAACCGAGGCTGCCGCGGCAACTGCAATAATAGTAGTGGAAACTGCCATGCCTGTAGAAGTAAAGGAGTTCAAGGCGGATCACCCGTTTATATTCTTTATAATCCACAAGCCCACCGGTGCGATAATATTTATGGGAAGGATCGCTAATCCATCTGAGGGATCCCCATGATTGGGATCTTCGCCGGAAGGGGAGCGGTGCTATGGAGGGACGTTGCGAATGCATTGGAAAAGCTTGGTGTTGAATACGAGCTCGTAAACGATAGCCTGAACTTGGAGGGCATTGATACTTTAATAATCCCAGGGGGATACACATACGAGATGTGGAAGGTGCTCTATCCTCAAAGGAACGCAATCCACGAATTTCTAGACTCTGGGGGAAGGTACGTTGGAATATGCGCTGGAGCTTACCTTGCCTCGGATGAAGTCATACTTCCAGACTATTCGAGGGTTCCTGGGCTTGGAATAGCTGATGTAGTTAATCACAGGCACCGTGGATCTTTCATGGCTGAGATAGAGATAGTTGACGAAGAGTTCCTCCGTGAGCTCCCCAAGAAGGTTAAGGTTTGGTATCAAAACGGACCACATATGGAGCTTGAGGGAAGGATAATTGCGGTGTTCAATGATGGACTTGCAGCGATAGCTAGGCAGGGAAATGTGACTTTGTTGGCAGTCCACCCGGAGGGTTCCCTTGAGAATGGAGTGGAGCCCTCTCAGGAGAACCTTAGGCTCTTTAGTATCCTTATATGACGTCTAGGATATCTGGTAAATGAGGAAAGGTTGGGCGGATACCTAGATGTTACTCCTGACTTTAGATCCACTTACTCTCTAATGATTATCTCTATTCTCCTGCCCTCACGGTAGCCCTTCATGGCTGAGAGCATGCCCTTTATGGTCTTCTCCACGAGTTCCTGAACCCAGTCCTTTAACGGCAAAACCTGCCCATCTATCTTTATTGTAACCTTGGGCTTTGAGCTCAAAACAACGCAGTCATTAACGCTCTTCTCCCCCCTGACTATGAGCTTGGCCATCTCTGCACAGTTGAAGCCGCAGAGGCCACAGTCTATGTTTGGCAACATAAACCCTCTCTTTAGAACAAGTTCGGCAAGTTTTTCAGGTTCCTTGGTTGCATCTATCACAGGTAGTCCATCGATTTCCTTAATGCCTTTGCTCGCTATAACCCCGCTCACCGCTATTGCAAGCCCATCGTTGAGCTCCTTGACCTCTTCCTCACTTTTGGCACATATAACCTTGGGCACGTGCTTTATGCCCTTAAATCCCTCTAATAACATGACATCAGCGGACACCATGGAGAAGAGGGCGTTTATGTCCTTTGCCTTGAACAGCAACGCATCGGTGTCGTGGGCCCTAACTAGTACTGCATCCGCAACCTTGGAGAACCTCCACGTGTCCGTTCCCTCCCTGTCGAAGTCAACGTGCATGCTCTTAGCTATCACGATCCTGTATCCCTTCTCCTTTAGTACCTTCGCAACGGCCTCTATCGTCGTA
>QMUI01000265.1 GCA_003660485.1 Thermococci archaeon
GAACCTGAAGAGGCTGTCACATCATGGAATAAAAGCCATGACTACACAGGCTATGACGGTGAGCACACCATTACAATTAAAGGCAGGATGGACGTATTCAGATTTGGTGACTACACGCCATCAGTAGATAGTGGTCTGGTGACAGAATTTGTGTCATGGGGTGATGTTGGGCTTAAAGAGTTCAACGAGATGTTTTACTATTGTGAAAACATGGCGTACTCGGCAACCGATATACCTAATTTAACAACTGGCACAGAATGCTACAACATGTTCAGGGAGGCTGGAACATCTGCTACATCAACTAGGGCTATTACTGGATAATCTTGAAGAAGCTTGGCAAGCTCTTCTACTTCCTTTTTCTTCCACTCAGCAACATGGGCCATCTCCCTCACCCCTCAATCCTCACAGCTGGGCCCATCGTTGTCTTAACGTACACTGACCTTATCTGGCTCTCTCCCCTCTCAAGCTTTCCAATTATAGCGTTGAGCACTGCCTCGATGTTCTCAGCTAATTCTTCATCGCCCATTTTTTCAGTGCCAACGGGAGCATGAACCACTGGATTGTTCTTGAGCTGAATCCTAACTGTCTTCTTTAGCTTGTTGACTATCGGCTCTAGGTTGGTCATCGTTGGTGGGACAACTACAGGCATCTTGTTCCTAGGACCAAGGTACCTACCAAGGTACCTACCAATCTTGGGCATTAACGGTGCCTCAGCTATGAAGAAGTCGTACTTCTTAGCTAACTTTCTCGCCTGCCTCGGGCTTTGGGCTATCTCCTCTAACTCGGCACTACTAATAACATCAAGCCCGAGCCTCCTCGCCGCTTCAGCAACTGCACCGTCAGCGATGACCGCGATCTTTACATCCTTCCCTCTTCCATGGGGAAGGACGACCTCGAGCTTAAACCTATTCTCGGGACGTTTTAGGTCAATATCCTTGAGGTTCACTGCCACCTCGACACTCTGTGTGAAGTTACGCGGCTTGGCCCGGGCTTTAGCCTCCTTCACCGCTTCCACGATTTTCTGCCTGTCAAAGGGCATTAGAGCCCTCCCTCCTTTAGGTTTTTTAATTAAAAATCAAGTGGGGGTAAAAAGGGATATTTTTAAATTTTTTTATCCTTCCTCTTTTTCAGCCTTCTCAAAAAGCTCGTCGTAAACTCCTTCATCAATCTCTTTCTGAACAACCCTGGGGTCTTTGCCCTCAACTGTTACTCCCATGCTCAATGCTGTCCCAATGACTTCCTTAGCTGCCGCCTTTAGGGTTAGAGCGAGCATCTGATCCTTCTTCATCTTGGCGATCTTGATTACTTGCTCCATGGTTAGGTTACCAACGATATTATGCTTAGGTTCACCGCTCCCCTTCTCGAGGCCAAGCTCTTTCTTTATGAGCTGGCTCGTGGGTGGAACACCGACCTCAATTTCGAACTGCTTAGTCACTGGGTCAACTATGATCTTCACCGGAACCTGCATCCCCGCGAAGTCCTTGGTCGCCTCGTTGATCTTGTCAACTACCTGCTTAACGTTTAAGCCGAGAGGACCTATGGCGGGACCAAGTGGAGGACCAGGAGTTGCCTTACCTCCCTCGACGAGGACTTCAACAACCTGCTTTGGCATTCCTTCTCACCTCACTCCTCCTTCTGACGCTTGCTTATAAGCCTAACGTATTCTCCCCTAACGGTAACGGGAATGGGAACTATTGCTCCTATAAGCTCAACGACGATCTCATCCTTGGCCTCGTCGACCCTAACGACCTTAGCCTTTTCACCCTTGAATGGGCCTGAGATCAGCTCAACAATATCTCCGGGCTCGAGACCGCTAACGGCAGGCTTCTCCTCAAGGAAGTGTTCTATCTCACTGAAAGGAATCTCCCCAGGAAGAACACCCCTAGCATGCCTTATTCCCCTAATAGCCTCATCAACCGCGCTCTTATTGGGAGCTTCAATAAATATATATCCTTTAACTTTAGATGGAGTAAGGATAGCATAGATTGGAAGATTATACGTCCTAACCTTACTATAAATTAACCTCGCAGTGTTCTCCTCTTGCCCCTGAGTTACCCTAACCGCGAATATCTTCCCGCCCATTCCCTCAACCTCCAAGAGCGAGGATTCCCACGATTCTTATAAGCATGCCAATTAGCCCTATTAGAATGATTCCAAGGCCCGTTATCTTTGCTGCCTTTTTGTACTCATCCCATCTTGGCTTTTTAGTTACGAGGAAGACTCTCTTTGACTCCTTCCAGAACTCTCTGAGCTTCTCTTGAAACGTTGCCATTCCTTATCCCCACCACTTGATAGGTAAATAATTTAAAAACTTTAAGAAAAGGCTTAAAGTTCAGGGATGCTAATGGTAACTTTCCTAGTTTCTTCCTCCTCCGAAGTTACAGGGGTTTCCTCTTGCATAGTTACGTACCTAGAGGTAACGCCTGTAACTATTATCATAACCCTAATTGTCTTTTCGAGCTCTGGCTCAAGCTGGATTCCCCAAATAACCTGAGCCTTCGGATCTACGTTCCTAGTGACGTACTCGATTATCTGCTGAGCCTCCTCAAGCTTGACATCGGCACCGCTTATGCTAATCAATGCTCCCTTGGCACC
>QMUI01000266.1 GCA_003660485.1 Thermococci archaeon
AAGAGAAGGATGTCAGAAAGGCTGAAGAGAAATTTGAAAGCATCAGTGCTAAAAAGAAGCTTCTTAATAGTTCCAAATAAGAGAGTATTGCGCAGAGCTCCAGAAAATGTGGAAGTTCTTGACTGTAGGGATGCGCTAAAGCTTGCTAGAACATAAAAGGGAGAAGTTAAACATTCAAGGGGAGCTTCACGTAGTCGAGAATGCTTCCATAACTCTTCTTTATCTCCACATGCTCGACAAGTTCCCTGAATTCTCCACCGGCAAGTCCGTCGCCGATTATTGCACCTCCCTGGGCTGCTTCCTTTGCTTTTCCTTCTAATCCCTTGAGTTTAACCACTGGAAGGCCAAACTTGTCCTCGAAGAGGTCTTTAACATCTTTCCTAAGCTCTTCGATGCGCATAAGCCTGCCAGAAAGGATTATTTCCCTTGCATCACCTACAACTGCAAGCTCACTAGCAACTGCCTTAAGAAACCCGTCTTTCATTGCTTCCCATGCTTTTGCGAAAGGCTCTTCGTCCAAACGCTTTGCAAACTCTTCTGGCGGTAAAATTTTCCCAGTGGCTATTATGGAAGCCCCTCCCCAGAATAAGTGTTTCTTTTTGACACTCTTCATTAGATAAGCAACTTCACCATCTAACGCTCCGCTATTGACATAAGCGGGCCCAGGAAATATTGTTCCCCCAATTCCATCCACTATCTTTCCGTTCTTAACGGCTCCGGCATAGTTGTACCCGAACCCAACCTCCAACAGAACGAAGGACACTTCACTGTACTCTATCCCTAACCTTCTTGCTTGATCATAGATGCCAAGAACCGTGATTGCCATTTTATCTGCCGTCCCCATGTCAATCTTGTTGTACTTCCTCCACTCAGGAACCGTGGGAAGGTGAATAATGCCGGGAATGAACCACACGTTCATGTTCTTTTCTGCCATCTCATTAATCATTTTTTGAAGTCCAATGAGGACAGGTATTTCTTTCATCTCATCTTCTCTAACAAGCGTCATTTCAAAGCGGTCTCTCTCAGTGAGGTCTTTTATGTGCTTAAGGGGAACGCCATATCCGGAGGGTCCAATGATAATGTCCGCGTTGAAATCTTCTATCGCTTTGACTATTCTACTTGGTTCTTCTGCAACAACCTCACTTGGGAAGCTGAGGTCGAGCTTTACTTTTCCGTCTTCAAGCCCAATAACATCAAAGCTTTTCGTTCCTGGGTCAACACCTATACTCCTCATCCCTTCTCCCAAGAAAAGAAAGGAAATAAACTATTTAAAATACTAACCGAGACTTGAACATTAATTTCAAACTTCAGCTTCATTGAAAATAAGCCTTTTTCCTTTAAAAGCCACTTTGCAAGAGGTACGAGCCCAATCCGCCCGCTCATGCCATAGAGCGAGACTTCCTCAACGCCCTCTTCCTCAAGCGTTTCTCCGAGACGACGCCTACATTTAATCCTCTCACGTATGCAGTGGATGGAGCAAGGCACTTCGTTGTTGGGCCTAGTGTGGCAAAGTTTTCACTTGCTGTTAACCTCGGCGTGCTCAGTGTTTTAGCATTCATACTCGTCGGGATTGCAATGGTGGGCTTTGAGAAAGCTACAATAGGTTAGATCGTTATTATTTTTTCTTTTGTATTCGGGGGCAATTCAAAATTTCATGTCCTTGGAACTGGCCCTTATATTAAGGAGATGGGCCTAATGATTAATCCTCTCCAGAGAAAGCAAGGAATTCCTTCCCTACAACCTTTATCCTGTAGAGAAACCATTCATCGTTGAGTGCCTTTCTTAGGGCTTTCATGGTTATCTCTCTCCTTCTCAGATCCTCTATGGCCTTTTGAACGCTGATAGGCCTAAACTTCAGCTTTTCTCCGGGTCTCGTTTGTGCGACCTTTGGAATGTCAGCTCTTATGACGGTGGCGATCTTAGCGTAGCCTCCAGTTGTCTGCCTATCGGCGAGCATTATTATCGGCTTTCCGTTCGCCGGCACCTGAACTGCGCCGAGAGGAATCGGCTCAGTGACTATCCCAGCTCCCCTCTCAGAGTGCTCAATTCTGGGTCCTTCGAGCCTGTACCCCATCCTGTCCGATTCTGGGGTAACCTCATATTCAGATGAAAGAAAAGTTCTGATTCCCTGGGCTGTGAAGTGCTCTATATTTGGTCCCAAAACCACCCTAACGGTTTTGTCACCCCATAGATTGGGAATGAATTCCCTCGGTATGGACTTACCGGCTTTGCCTGTTAGTATTGCATATCCCAAGGAAAGCCTGTCCCCAGGTTTCAGTGGCCTTCCAAATTTTGCCCTTACGTACGTTGAACAGCTACCCAGGATCTTAGGGTACTCTACCCCTCCCGCAAAGGCTATGTATCCATACATCCCCTTCCTGAGCCTAACCTTTAGCACATCACCACTCTTCGCCCAGTAGCTCTTCCATGGCTCGAGGGGATAATCATTGAGGATGACTTCGGCCTCTCCAGTTACCGCAAACACCGAGGAAGAGTGGAACTTCAGGATAAGCCCACCGACCGTGAACTCTATTACTGGGTAATTGTCGGGATTGCCGACGAGGTAATTCGCTAGCCTCGCGGATACTTC
>QMUI01000267.1 GCA_003660485.1 Thermococci archaeon
AATGCTCAACATCAATTAGTGCTCCTCATTGTCTTTCTTCAAGTACCTTTAGCTCAGTTGTTCCTTGCTTTAATCCCTCCCTTAACATCTGAACTAATCTCCTCCTTAAAGATGAATAAACGTAGCGGGAAGCAACTTCGAAGGTTGAAACTTTCATGCTCGTAGGTCATGACACGTGATATAGAGGTTATTTCCTGAGCATATCGTTGATCAGCTTTATCGCGCACAGGTCACCGCACATTGAGCACGCCTCTGTTTTTGTTGGCCTCTCTTTCCTTATCTCGATGAACTTCTCCTTGTCCATGGCGAGCTCATATTGTTTGGCCCAGTTCAAGGTTCCCCTCGCTACACTCATTAAATAGTCTTTTCTGTAGTCCTCTTCAAACCTCGTGAGGTTTACCGCATGGGCAGCAAGTTTCGTTGCAATAACACCCTCTTTAACGTGCTCCACCGTCGGCAGGCCAAGGTGCTCCGCTGGCGTGACGTAGCATAGGAAGTCCGCACCATTTAGGGCGGCTATTGCCCCTCCTATTGCCCCGGCTATGTGGTCGTATCCTGGGAATATATCTGTCACGAGGGGTCCCAGGACGTAAACTGGGGCATTATCAGTAGCCACCTTCATTAGCTTTATCTGAGCGGGTATTTGATCTATTGGAACGTGTCCGGGACCTTCGACCATTGTCTGAACTCCAGCTTCTCTCGCCCTTCTAACGAGCCTTCCCAGTGTGTAAAGTTCCGCTACTTGTAGCTCATCTCCGGCATCTGGCAATCCTCCTGGTCTAAGCCCATCCCCTAGGCTCAAGACTACATCGTACTCCTTAGCAAGTTCCAGTAGGTAGTCATAATTCTTGTAGAACGGATTTTCTTCATCCCAATATAGTATCCATGCAGCTAGAAACGTCCCTCCCCTTGAAACCATTCCTACTACTCTCTTGGCCCTCTTCATCTTCTCGACGACCTCTTTAGTAACACCCACATGGATCGTTGCAAAGTCGACACCATCCTTGAAGTGCTTCTCTACGGCCTTCCACATGTCCTCTTCACTCATCTCTATTATGGCCTTCCCCTTAGCCAGCATTTCCTCGGCTGCCTGATATATTGGAACTGTCCCAACTGGAACGTTTACGGCTTTCATTATCTTCCTCCTTATTTCATCCAGATCTCCACCCGTCGAGAGATCCATTATTGTGTCGGCTCCGTATTTGACGGCGATTTGGGCCTTCTTTATCTCCTCTTCAACGTTCACAATGTCCCTTGATGTTCCTATGTTTGCATTTATCTTTACCCTAACACCTTGGCCAACTGCCACGGGCTTTACCCAATCGTGAACTTTGTTCCTGAATATCACGGTATGTCCCCTAGCTACAAGCTTCCTCAATTTTTCCGGGCTTATACCTTCCTTTTGAGCGATTTGCATCATCTCATCCGTGATTACACCCCTCTTCGCCTGCTCGATCTGCGTCATTTTTATCACCAAGTTTTTATTTTCAAGAACTAGGTAATTCAATGGACATTAAAAATCTTTGCTCGGAAAGAGGAAAAAGAAGTCAGAGAGATTTCCTCATAATTGCGGTTCCATACCCAACGAACAATACCCTATCGGGATCTAGCGCCTTAACCACTTCTGGCCTGTGGGTAATTATCACCGCTGTGATTCCAGCTTCCCTAACGATTTCTGCAACCTTCCTTGCCACCCTCATCGCGGTTAGGGTATCTAGATGAGCGGCGAACTCATCGATAAGTATTAAGTTAGGCTTCTCCGCGAGAAGAGAAGCTATTTTTGCCCTTTCCTTCTGGCCCGTTGATAGTTCGGAAAACTTTGCCCTGTAAAGAACTGCATCGCTCAATCCTGCCCTGTTTAGCACTTCTACGGCGGCATTTAAATCCTTGATCTTCCTGTAAACATGCTCTAGAATGCTTTCAGAGCCAAATTCGGGCTCGAACTCCCCTGGAATCATAACTGCAACCTTGACGTTGTCTGGAACTTCGATCTTTCCCGTAGTTGGTCTGTATTTCTCCTCCCAGTAACCCTTAACGGCCCCCAGGATTAGCCTTAATAGGGTTGTCTTACCGGCACCGCTTGCCCCAACGACCGCTATAACATCCCCGGGCTTTATCTCGAAGTTTAGGTTCCTCAAAACTGGCCTCTGAATTACCCTGTGCCTCACTCCGAAGGCCTTCAGCAACTCTTGGATTTCTTCAGGAAGACCCTTTATGTCGAGTTCGCTCTCGAAGACCTTGCTCACGTTCTTGAACACTATTGGGCCGTTTAGCGGTTCCACTTTTCCGTAGCTTGGCTTCCAGAGGGGCTCCTTGGGGGCATAGGGATCCTCCTTGAAGTACCTCTCTAGGTACTCCTTGGCTTCCTGGGTTAGCGGGTAGATTAGAACTGGCCTTCCGCTCGCGGTTTCCCACACGAACCTAAAGCCAACCTTTTCGAAGAATGGGTTATAGCGGGCCATCTGTGCTATGGTTTCGACGAAGTGCTTCTTCTTCCTCATCTCGGGTATTCTCCTTTCTGCGACCCATTCTAGTGCAGCTTTAACGCTTAGCTGTCCAATGCCATCTGAACGATAGTCGGGGT
>QMUI01000268.1 GCA_003660485.1 Thermococci archaeon
AAGATAGCAAAAGTAATGGATGTTGCAATGAAGATGGGTATACCATTTATCGGTATAAACGATTCAGGTGGTGCAAGGATACAAGAAGGAGTTGACTCCCTCAAGGGTTACGGTGAAATATTCAAGATGAACACAGTTTTAAGTGGAGTTGTTCCGCAGATTACGGCCATAATGGGGCCATGCGCGGGAGGAGCAGTTTACAGTCCGGCAATAGGCGACTTTATCCTAATGGTTGACAACCCGGCAACCTTCATGTTTATCACCGGCCCCCAGGTGGTCAAGGCCGTAACTGGAGTTGATGTTACCCCCGTCCAATTGGGAGGCGCAATGGTTCACGCTCAAAAGAGCGGACAAGCCCATCTAATAGGCAAAAACGATGAGGAAGTAATCGCGCTAATAAAGAGGTTATTGAGCTACCTCCCATCAAACAACATGGAGAAGCCACCCAGAGTCAAAACTAAAGATGATCCATTCAGAAGAACACCAGAACTCTATGACATAGTTCCCGACGATCCAAACAAAGGTTACGACGTTAGGCAGGTAATTTACTCAATCGTTGACAGGGACGAGAACGGCAATCCAGACTTTCTTGAACTACAACCCTACTTCGCACCCAACGCCGTGATAGGGTTTGGAAGGATAAATGGGCAGACAGTGGGAATAGTGGCGAACAATCCAATACACTTGGCTGGAGTCCTTGATATTGACTCAAGTGACAAGATCGCGAGGTTTGTGAGGTTCTGTGATGCATTCAACATCCCAATAGTAACATTCGTGGACGTCCCAGGGTACCTCCCAGGGGTTGATCAGGAGAGCAGGGGGATAATCAGGCATGGTGCAAAAGTTCTCTACGCCTACGCCGAAGCAACGGTTCCAATGGTCACTATAATCTTAAGAAAGGCCTATGGTGGAGCGTACCTCGCGATGGGATCGAAGCACCTTGGAGCTGACTTCGTCTTCGCGTGGCCGACGGCAGAGATTGCAGTCATGGGTCCAGAAGGAGCAGCAAACATCATCTTCAGAAAGGAAATTGCGAAAGCAGAGAACCCCGAAGAGTTCAGGAGACAGAAGATTCAAGAGTACAGGGAGAAGTTCGCTAACCCGTACGTTGCTGCATCGAGAGGGTACATTGATGATGTTATTGACCCTGCAGAGACTAGGGCTAAGATAGTTATGGCCCTCGAGGCTCTAGAGAATAAGAGGGTCAAGTTGCCTCCAAAGAAGCACGGCAACATTCCGCTCTGAGGTGAGATTAATGGCGGGATTCCTTGAGGGACTGTACATTACTGTCCTGGGTGTTACAGTAGTCTTTTCAGTACTCTCAATTCTTGCCATTGTAATGTACGGAATAGGATGGGCTGAGAGGAGGCTTGTTGAAAAGGAGAAGCCTAAGAGGGAAGAAAAACCTGCTGGGAGGAGAGAGGAGGTTAAGACGGAGGAGAAACTAGATGAGAAGAAGGTTGCAATAATAACTGCGGCAATAATGGCTTATTTGAGCCAAAAGAGGCCAAAAGAAGTGCTAATTAAGAGGAAACCCTCTCAGAATTGGTGGTTATCTGGGTTGACTACTTATGTTGAGGAAGTTGAGAACTTCAACTACGAACTCGGGAAGTGGTGAGAATGAAGGTTAGGGTTGTCATTAATGGAGAAGAGTATGAGGTTGAAGTTGAAGAAGTAATGCCTGGAAAGTTTAGGGTCACACTGAGCGGAGAAACTTATGAAGTTGAGGCCAAGGACTTAGGGATATCAGTTCCTGTCACAACTCCCACGCCAACTCCGACTCCAGTATCAACTCCTGCCCCCACACCTACGCCAGTACCAACTCCCACTCCAGTTGCTCCGCAAACGCCAGCACCACAGGTCTCCGAGAACGTCGTCACCGCTCCAATGCCTGGGAAAGTGCTGAAGATTCTGGTTCAGGAGGGGCAACAAGTGAGGATTGGGCAGGGTCTTCTAGTATTAGAGGCCATGAAGATGGAGAATGAGATTCCAGCACCGAAAGATGGGGTTGTTAAGAAGATTCTTGTAAAGGAAGGGGATGCTGTGGATACTGGAACTCCATTAATTGAGCTTGGGTGATGCTGATGGGACTCGAGCAGGCTTTGGTTGATTTCTTCACTCATATGGGCATCCTTAATTTAACCGTTGGGAATATAGTGATGATACTTGTTGGCTTGACCCTTGTGTACCTCGCGATTAGATATAAGATGGAGCCCCTCCTCTTGTTGCCTATTGGGATAAGTGCAGTGTTAGTTAACCTTCCCTTATCTCACGTGGCAAATTGGCCCTTGGCTCCTCAACTCCCTCCAGACGTCCAAGGAAACATCTTTGCAACATTGAGTTATTTAAATGAGCAATATGGTCCTCCGGGAATCTTTGATCTGATATACTACCTCCTGATAAAAACTGAGGTTGTGCCATTGCTGATATTCTTCGGATTGGGTGCAATGACGGACTTTGGCCCAATGATTGCTGATCCAAAGACGGCTTTACTTGGGGCTGCGGCCCAGATTGGAGTGTTCGTTGCAATGCTTACCGCGATACTCTTGGGCTTTGATC
>QMUI01000269.1 GCA_003660485.1 Thermococci archaeon
AGGTTTTGGGAGTAGGTGAGATAAAACTCGCGACGACACTAGGCTTTCTCAAAAAAGAACTTATCTCCCTGCCAGAGCACTTGCAGGGAAGAGGATCCCCTATCACCCGCAAGGACAGGAGGGGGACCAGTTGAGTTTGATCGGAGGCATCTACTACTTTACGCCCTATAACTCTAGAAGCCCTTTCCGTGTGGAATGAAGTTAGGAAGAGAAAGAAGGGCAAAGTTGCTACACATTCCCTGTTACTTGGCTCGGTAGCAATCTTCCCAAGTCCGTTTTGTCGAAATCTGAGTCAAAGCTCACTATTTTAAGACTGTATTTCTTAGCTAGGACATATTGATAGGCGTCATCAAAATCTATGTTAAAATTTCTTTGACGCTCTAATAACATCTTCAAAATCAAAAACCGATAATCGCAGAACTGTGACACCTCCTCTCACAAAAACATCTTCTATGAACTGAAAATGTTATGCTTTCCTAATTTAAACAAGATGATTCCAATTGAATACAGAGAAAAAATCCGAAATATGGAGATACTCAGCCGGAACTCTTCTTAGGAAGTTTTTCTGCTTCATGGGATTTCTCCTGTTCAAGAAGAATTTCGGGGAAAATGTTTGTGTCTTAAGTACATCCATTACCACCATTCAAGAGCTTTGTGCTGGAGCTCTACCGATGAATATTTATCTTTAAACTCTTTCAAACCTCCTTTCCATGTAAGCCTTAGCCGTCCTTGTTTTTTCTTTGCTTTCCTTTCTAGTAGAAATTCTATGTAATCTATAACTTCCCTCTTGAGGCCATCTGGCAATTTTTGGAAAAGTTCATTATGCCTTCTCCATTTAAAACTATACTTACTAATTTTATCCCTAACAAATCCAGGGTTATCTTCTAAGAAAAGTGCTTGATGTTGCTAAGGAAGAAGATTCCAAGCTGGAAGTCAAGGAACCTTCCGAAATCCATGAGCCTCGAAGTCCTTGTCGAAGGTGAAGGCGTTACTCCAAGGCCCTCCATTATAGCAAAGCTTAGGCAGACCACCAGATCCATGCCATCGTGATCTTCAAACATCTCGAAAACCTCCCGGGCCTTGCTCCAGTCGTCTCAATGATTAAGAATTATCCTCTTCAACTCAAGGGCAACCCTCTTTTCCACCCGCTTTGAAGCACCGTTGAGGAACTCCATCAGGGCGGGACGTCCAATTACAAATTTTACCCCCTCAGCCACGCGCTCCTCGAAAAAACGGCCTTGACATGGTTCTTATCCCGCTTACTGAAAAATGTCATCTCCAGCAGAGGGTGGGAATTGTCTTTGCTGAATTTATTTTGGTGTATCCTATGTATCCTAAACTTTATAAAATATAACATACAAAGGATACAGCATGAGGGCTCCAATACTGAAGGAGAAGATATTGAGGGAGTTGGCGGTTAAAGGAGAAACTTCTGTTAAAGAGCTTTTAGCCAAATTTAAGGTTAACAGGCCTTATCTTTACAGAATCCTCAGATCATTGGAGAGCAACGGTGCGATAATTTTGGAGACGGGGAAAATAAAGGTTGTTGACAAAAAAGCTCTCCTCTATACTTGGGGGGAGGAGAAGAGGAAGATATTTCAGGTTATTAAAGGAGCAACATACAGGGTGAGGCCGAAAAAGGTTAGGGACTTTGTGGTGTTCTCTGGTACGTCGGCGTTATGGGTTCTTGGAAGGGTTCTGGAGCCAAGCTTTGGGACGGCGTACATTAAAAAAGATGATTTCGATATGTTAAAGCAGATTGGGATCAAAAGAGAGGGCTATCCGATCAGGTTCTACTCCTATGATGAGGATGTTTTTAACTATACGATAGGCATAAGAGGGTATAGGATTGCAACAATTGAGCAGATTATTGCCGATTCCATTGGAGAGGGGATGTATACGAGGATCATAGAAGAACTGCTGGAGGAGATAGAACAATGGAAGAGATAGCGGTGAGGAGCTGGAACAATCCGATAATTAAGGAATCCTACGATTGGATGCTGAAAGTTGGCAGAGAACTGAAGGAGGAGCTTGTGTTAGTTGGAGGGTGGGCAACTTACCTTCAAGCTCAGAAATTGAAGAGTATGTCACTTCCCTCTCTAGACATTGATTTTGTTGCTTTGAAGGAAAATTTTAGGACTATTGAAAAACATTTGCTGGCAAACAACTTTGTGCCAGTTGGTTTTAGGTATATTAAATATTATCACGAAACACTGGACGGAGGATTAAAGGAGATATGTTTTGAGGAGTCCAAACGGATTCCTCCATATGAGCTCAGGGAACTGTTTTTGGACATCTTATGGGACGAAAAGATAAGTCCAATGAGCTTTACACATCCCTACGTTAAGGTGATTTTTGAAAAAGAACTTTACGATGAAATTGAAGGCCTCAGGGTTGCCCTTCCTGAGGTTATCTTGTCAATGAAGTTTCTGATAGAGAAAAACAAGTACCGGGGACAAAAGCAGTTGAAAGACCTAGTGGATATTTATGTATTGGCTGTTAGTCCTGAAGAGCTGGACTTTGAGGTGTTTAAACTTCTGTACTCCAAG
>QMUI01000270.1 GCA_003660485.1 Thermococci archaeon
ACCTTCTTCTTATCCATCTCATCACCTCCAAGCCAATATGGAGAAGAAAGCCATAACTATTAGCGTCCATACGAAGGTCACACTTATCGCTTCTTCAGCCTTGAGCTCGTATTGGGCTAAGATCGCGTTAGCCGCTATCGCCGGAGGCATCGAGGCCTCAACCAATATCGCATAGAATATCTCCCTGGGGTAACCATGCAGGGTTGCGTAGACGAATACAAAGGGGATCAAGCTCCTAAAAGTTGCAACCTCTATTAACTTCCTCACGGAGAACTTACCCAGGGATATCCTAGAGCCAAAGTACACGAGGAGGAGAGGGATGTTAGTCCATCCAATGGTCTTTATTGGATTAATAAACCAGTCCGGCAACCTTATTCCGGCTATTACCAAAGTTAGAGCCAATAAGTTAGCGAGCGTTGGGGGAAACCTTAAGGCTTTCTTAAAGCTCTTCCTTATTGAGGTGCCACCGGTAGAGTAATGTGCCGCTACAAAAGTGACTATGGGGAGGATTATCAGGGAGTTCGTTGTAGAGTATAAGATTGCAGGAGTTATATCCCTCAAAAAGAGGCTCGCTATTGGAAACCCCAAGGCAGCAGTATTTGGATAGGAGGAGAGGACTATTAAGGCACCTCTCCATTTTTCATCCTTGACGAATAATTTCGAATAAAGAAAAGATGTTGAGAGGCTTATCCCTATAATCAAGAAAACGTAAAGGAAAACTATCTTTATCTTTAGCAGGTAAGAGAGATCCTTACTAGCGACGTTTCCAAAGACGAATAAAGCGAAGAAAACTTCGTTTATAAGTCTCCTCAGAATATAGAAGAACCTCTCACTCTTTATCGCTCGCTTAAGTAAATAGCCCAGGAAGATTAAGGAGAGCATCTCTGGAATGTTCATGTTAGTTCATCAAGTTCGTGTTTTAAATATTTTATACTTGAAAGGCATGACAACTCAAAATACGCAACTCAGGGCAAAAACTTTAAAACTAATTGGACTCCGAAGAACCGGTGATATTTAAAACTCCTCAGGAACTTCAGCCCTTAAAACATACCTCAACCTTTGAGAACTCCCCTAACAAAAATATCGAGAAGAAATAAGGAGTCAGGAAATAACGCACTTGCTCCATCCGCAGACTGGACAGGTTGCACAGCCGCTTTCCATCTTCAGCTCAACCAGCTTTCCTTCCTTCTCGTAACACACTGGACAGTAGACTACCCCCAATAACTCCTTTATCTTCTCCTCTGGAATCTCCTGGGGCTTAGCCTGCCTCTGCTCCACCTTACTCGAGACTGGCTTATTCAGCTGGAGTGAGAAAGTCAACTGCTCGCTCCTGCCGTTGAGTATGTTGTCTATGTTCACAAAGTTCTTTATCCATGGCTCCTTCTCCACTATCTGGAGGAGGATCTTCTTTGCATATTCACTAGGCTTCGGCTTGAACCTCCTCTTCTTCTCACCCTCAACGCTATACACCTGGACGGAGAGTGAACCATCCCTGTAAACGGTTACACCCTTGCAACCAAGGAAGTACGCGAAGAGGTACGCAGCTTTTACGTCCTCAACCGTGGCTTCATTTATCATGTTGATCGTTTTGCTTGCGGAATCCGTAAGCCACATCTGGATGCTCGCTTGGGCCAAGATGTGATCGAGCCAGTGAATATCTAAGGCCGTGACAAATACTTTCCGCATATCCTCGGGAATCTCCTCTATTCCCTGCACTGAGCCGTAGTTGTCGCTGATCTTCTTCAAAAGTTCTTCACTGTAGAGGCCCCTCCTCTTAAGCTCGGCCTCGAAAACGGGATCGACGTAGTAGAACTCTCCTACGGTAACTGATTTCTTGTAGACTAAAGCGTACACTGGCTCAATTCCGCTTGAGGTATCTGCAATCATCGAAACTGAGCCTGTCGGCGGGCAGGTTGTTACCATTGCATTTCTAACGCCGTACTTCTTTATCTCCTCAACTAGCTTGTCCCAAGGTAAGTTCCAGATCTCCGGGTGGTAGTAACCCTCGACTGGGAGTTCGCCCCTTGGATAAGCAGACTTCTCGTAGAGTGGGAAGGTTCCCCTCTTCTTTGCCGCCTCAATTGAGTACTTGTAAGCGTAGAAGGTTAAGTACTCGGTAACCTTGCGCATGAACTTGAAGCCTTCTTCGCTGTTATAGGGTATGCCGAGTTTGAACAATGCATCGGCTAGGCCCATTATTCCAACGCCGATTCTCCTCGTGAGCTTGGTGTTGTAATCGATCTCTGGGAGAGGGAACTTGTTAACATCGATAGAGTTGTCAAGGTACTTCGCAACTTTTTGAATGACGTAAGCGTACTCATCCCAGTCGAAGTACGGCTTTCCGTTTTCATCGTACTTAACGAACTTCGCGAGGTTTATGCTTGCGAGATTACAGGATTCGTATTCGTAGAGAGGCTCTTCTCCACAGTTCTTGCTTATTATTCCGTTGGCTACATATTCGTGGACTTCCTTCATGGTAAGAGTATAGACCATCTGCTCTCCCGCTTTCTCAACGCTAATGACCTTTCTGCATTCACCGCCGTA
>QMUI01000271.1 GCA_003660485.1 Thermococci archaeon
AATAAAGAATGTTATCATGCTCCCTCCACTCATTAAAGAGCCTATAAAGCCCCCAATCCCAGCCGCAAGCAGAAGAAGTACCTCTCTCACTCTAACTCGCCATAGAAATTTTTGTAAAAAGAAAGTAAAAACTTTATTAGTTTAGATAAGTCCCAGTGCATAAAAAGCAGGGCTCAGGAAGCCGTCCACTCCTCACCATTCAGGTGCGGAAGGCTTCATCATCGCCTCACCAATTTTATAGGTGCAAATTTATAAATGGTTATTCCAGCCCTAAATTTTAACATAAATATGTAAAAAGATAAACATTAAAACCATATAATTTTACAAGCAATTGGTGATATAATGGCCGTTCACCCCATAGATTACAGGTACGGTAGCGAAGAAATGAGAAAAATCTGGGATGAGGAAAACAAACTACAAAAGCTGTTGGACGTTGAAGCTGCATTGGCTAGGGCTCATGCAAAAGTCGGAAACATTCCAGAAGAGAGCGCCAGAGTGATCTCAGAGAGAGCAAACACAAAGTGGGTAAAACTAGAAAGGGTAAAAGAGATTGAAGCCGAGATTCATCATGACATAATGGCCATGGTAAAAGCCCTAAGCGAGGTCTGCGGGGAGCACGGGAAGTACGTTCACCTTGGTGCTACATCGAACGATATAATTGATACCGCCAATGCCCTACTAATAAAGGAGAGCCTTGAGATAGTTGAGAAGGACTTAAAGGAGCTGAGATCCATCCTAAAGGATCTCGCCCTAAAACATATAGATACCGTGTGCATTGGAAGAACTCACGGTCAGCACGCAGTCCCAACAACATATGGAATGAAATTTGCCCTGTGGCTTGATGAGATACAGAGGCACATAGAAAGACTGCACCAACTCAAGGAGAGAGTTCTGGTTGGGAAGATGAGAGGAGCCGTTGGAACTGCTGCTTCCTTTGGCGAAAAGGCCTTTGAAATTGAAAGACTTGTAATGGAGGATCTGGGCCTTAAACCTGCGAGGATTACAAATCAGATAGTTCAAAGAGACGTCTACGCCGAGCTAATGTTTTTCCTCGCGTTAGTTGCCTCAACCCTTGATAAAATGGGACTAGAAATCAGGAACCTCCAGAGAACGGAAATACTCGAGGTCAGCGAGCCATTCGGAACAAAACAGGTGGGCTCATCAACGATGCCTCACAAGAGGAATCCAATAAGAACTGAAAAGATCTGCGGTTTGGCAAGGGTTCTCTACTCTAACGTAATCCCAGCTTTGCTAAACAATCCGCTGTGGCACGAGAGAGATCTTACTAATTCTTCAGTGGAAAGGGTGATTCTGCCGGAGAGCTTTGTCCTTCTAGATGAGATGCTTAAGGTAATGAAGAAGGTTCTCAGAGGGCTGGAATTCTTCCCTGAGAACATAAAGAGGAACCTCTACCTCACGAAGAACCTGATAATGGCCGAACCATTAATGCTTAAGCTTGCAGAGAGGGGAATGGGAAGACAAGAGGCTCACGAGCTAGTGAGACAGCTAGCGATGAAGGCCTTTAGGGAGAGTAGGGATCTCCTGGAGGTTGTAAGAGAGAGCAGAGAGGCAATGAGGTACCTAACTCAAGAAGACCTAGAGAGCCTAAAGCCAGAAAACTACATAGGCAAGGCAAGGGAGATAGTGATGAATGTAGTTAGGTACGTTGAGGAAATGGAGAAAAAAGGCCTGTAGTTCCTTATTTTTAAACCTTTGAATTATTTTTCATGTATTTTTGGCTACTATTTCAAACTGAGACTTGAATGTTTTACTATTTTTCATAGAAATAATAATGATCAAATAAATAATTTTCTTTTAGTTTCTATTTGAAATATTAAAATACTTTGATAAATTATAAATCAAAACTCGATAATTCAGTAAAAAATCGCAATTTTATACTCCTATAAGAAGTAGAAAATGCAGTGTTTTTACTATTATATAAGATAACGTTGAATTTAAAAGAGGAGAAAAGAACTCAATAACGATGGAGACTAAAGAAGAAAAGAAGCTGTCAATACCTCCCAGAGGCATTAGAGCAATAATAGAGGCCGTTAGGTTAGGAGAGATTATAAAACCAAGCCAATATGCAAAAAGAGAAGCATTCAAGAAGCACGAGATAGAAGAGGCGTGGCTCAATAGGGTTCTTACAATGATATTTTATGACATAATGAAGAAACAAGGACTTATAGATAAGGCAATTCAAGAGGTTGTGGGCGTAACCCCCCTAATCCTCGATCCCTGGCTCAGAGCGGCCCTAAGGGTAGCTTTTGACATAGTTCTCTTCCACGAGCCCAATGCTAACACACTGAAGAACCTCCGTTGGAAGGCATCAGACTTCATCTCAGCGAGAACTCACCCGTACGTTGGCATGTATTACTGGGATCTAATGGACAAAATCCTAGGGTACAAACCAAACCCAAAAACAGAATTAGAGAAGCTTGAATGGGAGTACCTAGCCCCAGCATGGCTTATAGAAAGGGTTAAAACAATATTAAATGAGGAAACTGAGGCCTTTTTCAAAGCTGTAAATAGGAG
>QMUI01000272.1 GCA_003660485.1 Thermococci archaeon
GCGTTATTGGTGGCGCTTTACCCTCAAGGAGTACTTCAAATGGAATTTGTCCCCCCTCTTTAGGGAGCAGAAGCAGGTGTTCACGGCGGCAAATCCTCTAAGGTATCCAGACGACGATGTATTCGGCTATATGAGGGCCTTTAAAAAGGGTGGAATAAATGTCACTGTTACGAGGGTTTCTCCCCTTAAGAACACGCCACTCATATCAGTATTGCCAGATAGGAGCTCTCTAACGGTTGATGAAGGTTATGCCTCAAGACATGAAGGAGATCCTGTTCCCTACAGCCAGGAGTTCTACTCAACTGTATTTAAGGGTGCATTCTCCCTTGATCTGGAGGCTGTAGGAAGGTTCACGCTCGTCAGTAAAGCGGGCTTCAAAAATCTTCTGACTTGGGACGATGTTCCAAGAGACAAGAAGGGCAATCCAAAGAAGGGTACTGAGGAGATAGTTAAGGAGATAAAAGAAATGGAGAGGCTTGCTGAAGAGCTTGGCGTTCAGAAAAGCGAGAAGGAGTGGATTATGCCAAGTGAAGTTAGGAGGAGAAGGGCTACGGAAACAGTACTCGCCCTCCGCCTGCTAACTGGGGGAGCTAAGCAGACGCAGTATCACACAGACGTAACTCCTAAGTTCGTTCTATTGCTTAACGTTGATGCTGGCACAAACCCGTTCATAAGCGATATCGTGTTTGAGGAAAGTGGAGAAGTAAAGCTCGATGCAGAGGCTTTGGCACTGAGACTCAATGATTTGAGAGATATAATACCCGAAGGCACCAAGCTTTACATTGGCTACGATAGAGGGTTCATAAGGTCCCTAGGTTGGGACGTTGAGGAAATAAAGTCTGCCGTAGAGGATATCGGAGTTTCAGTCTCAACTGGATCTGTCAAGTCCTCCATAGAGGAGTTCGTTAAGGAGATCGAGGCCTACTACGGGTGAGGACATGATCAGGGTGAAGCTCAAGGCTTGGACTGCTTCGTTTAGATTTCCCACTTTTCAATCGGGTTATCAGCCTACCCTTCCCGTTCCACCACCCTCAACTATACAGGGAATACTATCGGCGGCTAAGGGGGAGCCAGTGTACCTAACTGAGCTCCCCTATCTCGGCTACGTCTTCAAGAGTGAAGGCATTGGCATTGATCTCGAGAGGATTTATGCACTAGGTAAGGTTGAAACGGATATAGTGAGAAGAGAGTTCCACTACAACGCCGAGCTCTACCTCTACCTCCCCGACGAATGGGAAGAAGTCTTCAGGAAACCTAGATATCAGCTTCTCATGGGTAGATCAAGCGACATCGCAACTGTCGAGGAAATAAGAAAAGTTAACCTTGAAGAAAAAGAAGCCGTCCTAGGCGGAACAGTTGTACCCGTGGAGCTTGGAATTCCTGGGATAGTACACGCTCTCGTAGTTGAGTTCGACTACACCTCAACTCCAAGGAGGGCCAGATTAGTTAAGCCATTCATAATCCTCCCATATCCCAGGACACGGGCCGAAAGAAAGAGGCAAACTGCAAAGGTTTTTTACGATCCTGATCTTGACATCGGAGTTTACCTTCACAGGTGGAGCAAATGAAGGCCTGCTACGCGAAGTTCAACCCCCACGAATTCTTAGAGTGCCACGTGGCAGACGCTGTAAATGTCCTTAGGAGCATCAAGGAAAACTTTACATGGTTGCCAGGTGAAGTGTTTGAGCTCGCCTTCTACTCTTTGATTCTTCACGACGTTGGGAAGTGCTCTGGTTTTCAAGACAGCCCAAGAAAGTGGGGTTATAGGCATGAAGTACTCTCAGTTCCCTTCGTTCAGTTTCTAAGTATGGATGAGAGGAAGAGAAAGCTGATAGCCTTGGCAATACTGACCCACCACAAGGCCTTAGGAGAAATAGATCCATACCTTCCTAAGATTCCAGATACTCCTCCCTTCATGGACTTTGAGGATAGAATTCGTGAGCTAAAGAACTTTAGGGAGTACATTGAGAGACACTTCCTCCCGAAGGTTGAGGCCTTCGAGGAATACTTTTTTGGAAAAAGGCTTGGAAGACTAAAACTACCTGAGGACTGGCCTGAGAGGGTTACTACTTTTAATTTTCAGGAGTTAATCGATTGGTATGAGGAGAACCTCGAAAAGGAAAGAATGCTAATGACTTTCCTAAAGGGCCTAGTTAATGCGTGCGATCACTTAGCTTCCGCCGGCGAAACCAGCATCCTTCTCCTTCCAAGCATTAAGGACAAACTCTTTGCCTTCCTTCCCCCGGAGCACCTTAGGCTAGTACAGAAGGAGGCTTGGAACACTCATGGAAACTTGCTTTTGAGAGCCCCAACGGGCTACGGAAAGACCGAAGCGGCGTTACTGTGGACGGACAAGAATTCCATTAGAAGTAAGAAAAAGATAGCGAGCAGGATATTTTACGTTCTGCCCTATAAGGCAAGTATAAACGCCATGCACCGCAGGTTGCTCTCCATATTCCACGATCCAAGCCTGATTGGAGTCCTTCACAGCTCCTACTCCTTCTACCTTTATTCTTCTGCTTTGGAGTACA
>QMUI01000273.1 GCA_003660485.1 Thermococci archaeon
GAAGGCTGATGAACCGCCAGTTGAGGACTCGGTGAGTCCCGTGACGCTGGTGGCTGAAGCCAACCTCCCGCACCACAAAAACTCCTTGATAGTGATTAGCCAGTGCCTGCAACAAAAATAGGTGCAGGAGGAAACGGGCCTGGTATTTAAGAGTGATGATGTCGTGACGTTTAAACTTGAGGGGATAAAATACAGGGAGACGGGAATAATAAGCAAAAAGGGAGTAATTGAGATACAGGGAAAACGAAGGCAACCTTAGAAGGCCCAGCCAAGGAAATGAAAACTTTATATCAGCAACTCCTGCAGTTCCTTTGACTATCCCGCCTCGAGCAACCTATCCTTAGAATCCCTTATGCTATACGTCATATCGTTGTAGGCATGGATGTTGTTCAGTGCCCTATCATCGGTAGCTATGATTGCGAAAATCAGTGAATCTCCACTCCATGGGTTCCTAACAACCTCAAAGATCCTTAGAGATCCCGAGTAATATTTTTTGCTTTTCCTACTGTAAACCCTCGTTCCATTAATCACCATCGGTCCCTTGATTTCCTGAACTAGGGGATTGCTTGAGAGCATAACCAGGAGCAAGTTCCGCTCCTTATCTTTCCCATTTAACTCTGAGATGGGCTTTATCTCAACTTTCAGCCCCATAGATTTAAATCTATCATAAATCCAAAACGCCAGCTTCCTTGCATGCTCACCGTAATCATAAGCCACTATCCCACCCTTATCTTTAAGGGCCATTAAAAAGTCACTAACCGTTAGGGGAACCTCAACGTTCTTTCCACCATCGGTCTCATTGTAAACTTCTCCAATGACTTCGGCAAGCCTGGGCATGAAGTCTTCGAATGTCCTGTACTTGTCCCTGTGGTTCATATAATCATTTACGTAGGCATGATACACTTTATCTATGAAGTAAAATGTCTTCTTCTCCGAATTGAGCTTTAGAGTTGCAGCTTTTTCGTTTCCCGTGGCGTTGAGGTAGTAAACTTCAAACGCCCTAACGAACGTTTCGTAGAGCATTGTCTTAAAGTCAGAATAAGCCATTGCCTTTAGTTTATTCGAAACGGGATCAAAAAGCGACTCATAGGGCTCAAAGAGACCGTAGTATTTATCAACGGCGGGATTTACGAAGCTGTGAGCAAATTCATGGGCCAAAAAGCTTGACCCCATAGCGGTGGCCGGCACCACGGGAATCCCATTTTTCAGCCCTCTAAAGCCTAGGAAAGCGTATATTACAACTCCGTTCTTCCCCCGAAGGTAGTACCCGTGCCCGTGGCAGCAGAAAACAGTCATCGGAATAATGTGCCATGCCGATGCATTCTCACCGAAGAACTCCTCTTCAATATTTACCAGCTCGGGGATCCCGGGATTGTCCTCAACGAACTCCCCCAAAGTTCTGTTGTAAAATTCTTCATGATCCCTATAGAACTCCCAGAAGTTCGTTTTGTTGGCGAATTCAGCGATAGCACTCGCAAACTCGTCAAGCTTTTTCGTGTCCAAGAACGGCCTCAGCTCGAGCATGTCATCCCACTCCACGGCCTTAGAGAAGTTTACAGGGTCGAGGTGAATTGCGAATTCCGGAATGGCATCGTAGGTTAAGCCCATCGAGATCATTTCATTAACCATTTTAACGGCTTTCATGTTCCTGTATTGAGTGAAGTACTCGTCAACGTCTTTGATGTATGAATATTTTTCGGAAGTTATTCCTATCTTTTTTGGGTCAACGTGCTCCCTATACCAGCTTGAATCGGAAATCCTATACAAGATCTGCAATAGTTCAAGCCTCGGATCTATCTCAACGTAGACCCTATCAGAAACTTGCATTCGGATAAACTCATTGTGGATCGTTTGGGTAGACGTGGTGGTGGGCGTTGTTTGAATGCACCCCTGAGCTATTACAACCATTAGCAGTAAAATAACTACGGGATATTTCTTCATCTAACCACCAATAAGCCAACGCATATACACTTTAAAAAATTGTTTGAAATGTAATTACCACATCTTTGGATACCAGTCCCTGGGCATGAACACTTTTTCTACGTCCACAGCTATCCCCTTGCTCTTCTGAAGCATCTCCTGACTTGTCATCATAGCCTTTCCTCAGGCCACCAACTCATCCTTGAGCGTCATTATGGCAACTAGATCCCCCCTCTTTATCCCAGCATTCAGCTTGGCTATCCCAGGAACCGCTAGGTCAGCGCCGTGCGTTACAGCGGCAACGGCTGAATCCTTTATCCACACCTTGGGCAGATGCTCAACGGCCTTCTCCATGGGTTGGATTGCCTTCCTGAAGTACTCCTCAATTCCATCCTCCTTCCAGAAGTGGTAGTAGTCCACAAGATCGTGGAGTGTTACGAGGGTTTCATCCTCCTTGAAGGGACCGCTTCTAGTTCTCCTAAGCTCGGCCATGTGAGCTCCAACACCCAAAGCTAGCCCTATGTGGTGAATCAGTGATCTTATGTAAGTTCCAGCCTCCACTCCAACCCTGAACAGTACATCCCTGCCCTCTATTTCGAGGATCTCAA
>QMUI01000274.1 GCA_003660485.1 Thermococci archaeon
ATCACTCCACTTAGTTGGGTCATCGCTCAGGCCGAGCCTATGCATGGCCTCCCAGACGTCGTTTTCCGTAACTCCTATTCCGCTCAAATGCTCAGCTATAGCCGTCTCAAGCTTCATCTTCTGAAGCTTTATCCTCTTAGCGAACTTATCCCATCCTTTGCTGAGTATCCCATAGATCCAGTAGTCTATCTCCTTCTCAAGGAACTCTATGTCCTCAACGGGATCGTGGTAATCCGTGGGCTGTCCCTCTGCATCGGTCTTCCCGGTGGCGTCGACAACGTGGATTAGGGCTGAAGCCATCCTCAGGTCATCAAGGAACTTGTTACCGAGTCCCCTGCCCTCGTGGGCCCCAGGGACTAAACCGGCAACATCTATCATCTTTACTGGAATGAGTGCTTTCCCATCCCTGTACTCGTAGTTCTGGGGATTTGGAGTGCAGTTCAGCTCTTTACATGGGTGATCCGCTATGGCGTACGTAACCCCAACGTTTGCATCTATAGTAGTGAATGGGTAATTCGCTATGTCAACATCAACCAGCGTTGCCGCCGAGAAGAAAGTTGACTTCCCAACGTTTGGCTTACCGACGACACCTATCTCCATTTTATCCCCCTTCAAGAATTAACGTGGAGGTATAAAAGGTTAGAGCACGGGGCACCTTCTCAAAACAACGCCAACTGAAATCCCCACAACGAGACCTATTATCAAGGCGAGGATCGAATACTGGTAGCCGTAGGAAGTTTCCCTAATAACGACTTTCTTCTCCTTAGTTAGCGCGCTTATTATAGATTTAGCGTTCTCTGTGAGAACTTGGGTGTAGGGCTTGTCAACCCACAGGACGGTTACGTTTGCGACGGGAACTCCAAGCCTCTCCGAGAGCTTGAAAGCGGCGTTCTTTAAGGTTTCTGGGGTGCCTTGGTCATAGACTACGATATCCGCCTTAACCGAGGAAAGTTCATCAACGCTCTTCGCCGGAACCTCTGCTTCAGGTTTTATTGAGGAGATGACCTCAGCGCCAAGCCACTCCAATGCATACTGCTGGGAGGGGAGCTCTATAACGGCCTTCGTTCCATTGAGGACGCCAGCGTAGGCATCCATTATTGCCTTGAGTTTAAGCTTGAACTCGTCCAAGCTCCTTGGGTGAAGGTTTAAGGCATCTGCGGTGGCCTCGGCCATTGCCAAGGCATTCACGGGATCGAGCCATATTCCGTGGGGATTGTTCTTGCCAGTGTACCACCTCTCGGGTAGATAGTGAAAGCCGTACTTCCTGTAATCTTCAATTGTGAGGACTACCCCAGGGATCTCTCCTTCCTTTTTGAGCTCGACTATCTTCATCTCGGCTGGAAGGTGCCCCGTTGTTACGATAACGGCTGCCCTCTTGAGCAACTTAATTTGATCGGGCGAAAGCTGGTACTGGTGAGGCTCAACTCCTGGAGGAACAAGGTAGATCACATCGACACTGTCGCCAAGAGCCTCCTTAATTATTGAAGCCAGTGGGGGGAGGCTTGTCACTACGAGAGGCTTTTCCTGAGCAGTTACCGGCGTGAGGAGGGCAAGGATTAGCATGAGGATTAATATTTTCTCCTTCACCTTCACCACCTGAGTTAGGTTGGCCTAATTGATATATGGGACTTTCGGATCTGATAGAGAAACAGAGGGAGAGGAATCACGGCGAGGTTCCTGGGCTCATGGAAAGCCAAATCATGCTTAGACAGGAGGATTTTCTCCCTGATTGGAACCCTGGGAAAGTCAGAGGGAGTAACGGTGGACTGCCACTTAACTTCAACACCAAAATACTTGGTTACGAAATCAACTTCCTTGCGTGCTACCAGATAGTACGTTGGATAGGCCCGGCTCAAATGCTCACCAACTATGCCCTCAACGATCTTTGAAGTAGGGATTGCTATTCCAAACATCTCTGAAAGGGAGGAGACTACAAGAGGATCAATGAAGTAGAACTTCCTATCCTTCCTGAATAGCGGAGTGAAGTTCTCTGGCCGGACTTGGAAGTAGTTCCTCCCAATCATTAATTCCTCAAAGAGCTCAAGGTAGTCCCTGATCGTTACATGGGAACCTATTTCAAGCTCCTTTGCTAGCGAGCTAAGGGTTATTCTGTCTCCATACCTCCTAAGAAGGCCAAGGATTATTGAAAGTGCTATCCTCTCACTCCTGCCAAGTTTAAGCACGTCCAAGAAAATTGATTCCCTTACTGCATCCTTCAGGTTCTTGCCCTTTATAGAACCAGGATATCCCCCGACTTCAAGGTAGACCTCGAAGGCCCTCATCAGCTCATCGAAGTAAGGATACAACTCCTCAGCATTCTCGTAGAAGTCTTTGGAGGTTGCTGGATTGGGATGGGGCAATGGAATTTCCCTAAGCTCTGGATAAAGTAGATCTACTACATCCGAAAAGCTAAGGGGAAGAAACTCAACTATTCTTATGTTCCGCCCAGGGAAGCTCTCCCTTTTAAGGCCTGCAGAAGTGGAACCGGTAACTTGAAGGGTCATCCGGGGGGATAGGGGAGAATC
>QMUI01000275.1 GCA_003660485.1 Thermococci archaeon
AGAAAAGTTTTGTCAGAGGCCTTGTTATATCTAGCTCATTTTACGCTCTTTGTAGCTACCCTCGTATTTTATCTTTTTGGATCTCCTAAGGGGGATGATAAGTGATTTTTAGTCTCTGTTCTATATTTTTTCCTAATTTTCTCAATTATATCCATCCTATCTTTCAAGGATAAGGTAAAGCGCAGAAAAATGAGATTATATTTGTCTGCTATTCAATTGTTTGGAAGAGATATCCTAGTGGTAGCACTTGGAATACCGGTTTTAATTGCCATGTTCAGTCTATATAAGATGAAAACTACCACTACAGCAGTATTCCTCTTCTGGAATTTTCTCTTACTATACATATTAAAACTGTCTTTCTCTATTTACCTACCTTATATGGGGCTGATGGTGCTACTTGAAGTTACTCTGTATAGGGTTAAAGACTTAAGGTATGAAAGATCATCCCTAGATCCCCCGTAGCAGAAGAATTAATCAAAAAATTTATCAAATAATAAGTCTGATTTTTTCGAGAACTTCCCAAGGGTTCCTTCCAAAGATAATAATCATTGGCTCCTTTCCTATGTCGCCTAAGTGGTATATTACATCTGGCCTACTCTTTGCCCTCTTTATCGCAGTTTCAATGCCCCAGGGTATCGTGGCTCCTTCCTTCTCTTTAACCTCTATTGGCTCCTCCCTTCTGTCGTAGAAGGAAACCTCAAGCCCCTGCTCCTTGGCGATCTCAATTGTCTCCTCGCTGTACTTCACATTTATCGCACTCCTGTACTCTGGGTAGAACTTCATGTACGTGAGAACGGCTCTAGCTAGGTGATCACTTGCCCCGAATTCTACTGGGCCTACCGCCTTAACCGAGTTTCCGTACCTCACTATCCTGCCTTTGACCCCGGCAACATCTTCGGTGGTTCTAGCGTAGGGAAGCGGTAGGGAGTAGACGAAGTTCGTGCCAACCTCTGGGACAAGATGAACAGGGTTCATGCTCTCAAACTTCCTCACGGCATTGCTTAATTCCTCGTAAATTCTCCACTTTTCAGCGGGAATCTCTATCCACGCGGACTGGTTTACGGGACAGTGACCGTGGCCTATTCTGTGCCCAGTTGCAATTCCTAGGGTTATGAATTTCTTTGCCACTCCTATCGCATCCTCCAGCCCAAGCCCCTTGGCGAGATTGGCTGTTATTGCGGCCGAGAAGGAGCAGCCGGTCCCGTGTGTACAACCTTCTACCCTGGGGGCTCTGTACTCCTTAAAGGTGCCGTTGTGGTACAGAACGTCTACCGCATAGTCTCCAGACAAGTGGCCACCCTTTACAATTACCGCTTTCGCTCCAGTTTCTTCTGCTATTTTCTTTGCTGCCTTTCTCGCATCCTCCACGGTTTTTATCTCCATTTCACTGAGCTTCTCAGCTTCGAACCTGTTTGGCGTTACTAGGGTAGCCAGCGGAAGGATATACTTGACCAAGGCATCAATGGCATCTTCCCTCAGGAGAGGAGCTCCGCTCTTGGCTATCATCACAGGATCAACAACTAATGGAAACTCGTACTTTTCCACGGTCTTTGCAACGGCCTTTATTATCTCCGCATTGCTTAACATTCCAGTCTTTGCAGCGTCAACCCCTATATCTTCCGCAACCGCTTTTATCTGCTCCGCAACGACCTCGGGAGGTATGTCGTGGATGGCTGTTACCGAGGTTGTGTTCTGGGCGGTGACTGAGGTTATTGCAACCAATCCGTGAACGCCGAATGCCGTAAATGTCTTCAGATCGGCTTCGATTCCTGCCCCTCCCCCGCTGTCGCTACCGGCAATTGTTAACGCGGTCTTAACGAACCTCATCCTAACACCTCCTCTACGATTTTTCTTAACTCCTCAGTTGCCCTCTTAACATCATTAGCCCCCATAACGGCCGATATAACCGCTATTCCATCCACCCCGGTCTTCAAGACTTCACGTGCGTTCTCCCTGTTTATCCCACCGATAGCCACTACTGGAATGGAAACACTCTCCACAATTCTTCTCAGGCCCTCAAGTCCAATGACTCTCACATCACTTTTAGTCTTAGTCGGAAAAACCGAGCCAGCCCCCAGGTAGTCCGCCCCTTTAGCCTCGGCATCTAGGGCCTCCTCTAAGGAATACACGGAGGCCCCAATTAGAAGGTTAGGGGCAATCTCCTTGGCAACTTCAATTGGCATATCCTCAGGGCCAAGCTGAACTCCATCAGCGTTTACAGCTAAGGCAACGTCAATCCTATCATCGACGAAGAATAGGGCATCGTATTCGTTCGTCAACTTCCTGAGCTCTCTCCCTATTTCGTACATCTCCCTCGTTGAGGCATCCTTTATCCTCATCTGGATAGCGGTGGCCCCTCCCTCCAATGCCTGCCTGACTGATTCAACTTCGGGCTTAAGCCCTCTGTCCGTTATAACGTAGAGCTTGAGGTACCTCTTAAAGCTCAACTTCCCTCACCTTTGCTAGCTTATCCGCATCTTCAGGCCTCAATAGATAGAGCCAGTCGTAAAGCTTTATATG
>QMUI01000276.1 GCA_003660485.1 Thermococci archaeon
GCCCTCTTTCAATTAGAAACTCCCTAAGGTAAGCGTGATTGTATATCTCTCCATTATGAACTAGAATAATATCATTGTAGAAAGGCTGGGTGTAACTCTTTGATCCAGTAATGGCCAACCTACACTGTATGAGAACAAATTTCCCACCTCTAACTTCCCTCACATCCTCAAAATTGCTTGATTTTAACACAAAGCTATCGCTCCAAACTCCGAAAGAATCAGGTCCCCTATGCCTACCTCTCTCTATCATCGTAATTATATCCCCTGCCGACAGTGATATCCCACCTGCTATGAGGCACATTGCACTTTAGAGGTAGATTTAAGGTGTAAAAACCTTAGCACTTCTCACATGGATTAGTATTTACCGTTTGTGAAATATTCATGAACCCTTGTTCACGATCTTAACCTTGACCTCTACAATTTTTCTACCCCATACTCCCCAGAAGACCTGAGTGTAGGCCAACCAAACACAGCTTCATAAATCTCCTTTCCCTTCCCAAGAAGAAAACCACAAACCTCAATGTTTGCCCTTTATAGATTTTGGGAGAACGAGAGAAAATCGAAAATCACTCAATAGTCTTCTCCTCGAGAAGGATAGCGTTAACGACACCATCCTGGCCGGGCCTTGAGGTAACCTTGGCCTTTCCTAGCTCGGTCTCGATTATTGCTCCCCTGGTGATGATGTTCCTCCTCGCGAACTGCCTGTTTGCAGGGTTCTCAATGACCCTTATAATCCTAACCTTCCTACCCTTACCGGTCTTGTCAAAGACGTTCGCGTAAGCTGCAGCCATCAATCTAACCTTCCTATTTCCTCCATAGGTTCTTATGATCTTTCTTTTGTCCTGCTCAGCAACCCTTGTGTTGGCGGGCTCCCTACCAAGTTCCCTCTTCCTCTTCTTCCTCGCAAGTACAATCCTCCCACCTGAGGGCTTCCTAAGTGATCTTCCCTGCCATATCGCCATTTAATCTCACCTCGCTATTCGGCATTCCAATGAGTCATTTATAAGCTTTTTGTGCCACTTATTATTTTGGTTTAGATAGTCATCTAATCGATAAATATTTATAGAAACGAAATGAATGTATCAACATGGACTCAACTAAGCAGTTTATGAGGATCCTGGGGTACCTCAAGGGATATGAACTCGAGTTTGGGATAGCTATGGTCTTAGTAGTTTTAATGGCCTATACAAATGGAGTTATTCCAGTTCTAATAAGGAACGCGATAGACAAGGGGATATCCGCGAAAAACTATGATGTTGCAATAAGGTACGCCCTCCTGATAATCCTTGCTGGAGTTTTGAATGGAGCCTTCAGCTTTTCAGCCCGCTACCTCCTAACGAAAGCCTCCCAGCATGCGATCTACATGATAAGGATGGATGCATTTAGGGCAATTCAGAGGCACAGGATGGAGTTCTTTGATAAAACTTTCTCGGGCCAGATAATAAGCAGGATAACCAATGACACTGAGAGGATAATGGCCTTCCTATCGTTCAGGCTGAGGATGCTCGTCTACTCGTCATTCTTGATCCTCATATCCCTTTACTACATGCTCAGGATGAGCGGAAGGCTGACGCTCGTTGCTGTTGTGACGATAATCGTAGTTGTAATGATAAACATGACCTACATAAAAAAGGTAAGGCCAATTTACGACAGCATAAGACACCAAACCGGAGTCCTTGCATCGCTGGTGACCGGGGCGATAGCGGGTATAAAGACGATAAAAGCCCTCGCATCTGAGAGTTACGCACTCTCAAAGTTTGACGAGGACAATGAAAAGTTGTACTCTCTAAACGTTAAGGCCACCAAGATAACTTCAATCTACGGTAATTCTCCATTCCTCGTTCTCGGGCTTTCAATGAGCGCGATGTTCTACTATGGAGGCAAGGGGATAATAGCGGGAACTCTAACCGTGGGAGAGCTTACAGCTTTCCTTACTTACATGCTTACCCTAATGTGGCCCTTGAGGGCCCTCGGCTTCATAATAGGGGACATGCAGAGAACCTTGGCTGCGGCATCGAGGCTGTTTGAGGTCATAGATTCTGCCCCTGAAAGCGTCGATGCTCCCGATGCTATAGACCTTGATAATCCCAGGGGAGAGGTTGAATTCAGAGATGTGTGGTTTACATACGAGGCCACCGGGAGGACGGTGCTCAAAGGCGTTAGCTTCAAGGTGAAGCCTGGAGAAAAGGTTCTAATAACTGGGCCTCCAGGATCAGGGAAGAGCACTATACTTAAGCTAATAGCAAGGCTTTATGAGCCCCAGAAAGGTCAAGTGCTAATTGACGGTGTAGATGTTAGTAAGATAAAGGTTAGCAGCCTCAGAAAGATAGTAGCCTACGTTCCCCAGAAACCATTCATATTCAACAGGAGCATAAAGGAGAACATAGCACTAGCAAAGCCGGATGCAAGCATGGAGGAAATTGTGAAGGCAGCTAAAGTAGCGAAGATACATGATTTTATCTCTTCGTTACCTAAGGGCTACAACACGGTCGTTGGAGAGAAAGGTATAAC
>QMUI01000277.1 GCA_003660485.1 Thermococci archaeon
ATGAAAGGTTATGAGACCGGCATAGCCTTCTGGACTATAAATTTGGCAGTTGTCTTCCTAATAGTGGCAATTGCATCCCTGTTGGGCCACTTTAACTTCTCTTTGGAGGCCCCATATGCCTCATTAACAGGTGGTTACTCTCTCTACTTCCTAATATGGTTTGGAGCTGGGTGCAGCTTTAACTGGAGCGTTTTCGTGATCTTTGAAGGATGGCCGTGGAGAAGGATAAAGCCACCGACGTTAGGAGCTATTATAGGCTTCATTGGAGTTATCATAATTCAGATAATTGCAGTTCTTGTCAGCGTAGCAGTAACGAAGCACATATGGCCTCCTGCAGGCCCTGGTGACACATATTATCTCATGCAGGCGTTTGTACTGGCTTATGCAGGAGTTCATTGGGGATTCGCAATACCTCTTTGCTTCCCCTCTAAAAGAACGGGATTTCCACCCACATGGTCTTGGGAGGAGTGAATTAAGAAGAATGGGGAGGTGAGATAATGGGAAAGCTTAAAGCCGCTTTTATTTTTGTGGCTCCTGAAGCCGAGCCTGAAAAGCATAGGGCGATTGTTTCAACGCCAGTTGTGGAGCTCCACGTGGTTGGAGTTAAAGATTACGAAGAAGCATGCAAAGTCGCAAAAGAGCTTGTGGACAATGGCATAGGAGCAATTGAGCTGTGTGGCGGTTTTGGCCATAAAGGTGTTGCAAAAATCGTTGAAGCGGTTGAAGGAAAAGTTCCAGTTGGCGTTGTAAGGTTCGACGTTCATCCGGGCTTGGAAGGAAAAAGCGGAGATAAAATTTTCGCAAAATAGGCTGTCTCAAACTTTATTCTTAGAAAATGAATAGGATAAATGAATGCCGTTGCTGTTGGGGGTCACCCCTTTTATTTTTCCAATGTCCCGGATAAGCCGCTGAGAATTGGAAAAGTTGAAAGACGGTTCTCGTTATCGGCGGTGGTGTTGCAGGGCTGGAGTTTGCGAGAGTAGCGAAGCTTAGGGGCCATGAAGTTACAATACTCGAAAAATCAGACAAGCTTGGAGGGCTCCTCTGGCTTGCTGGAGCCAGATTAAGAAGCTCGGAATTGAAGTTAAGTTTAACGCAGAGGCAACACCAGAACTTATCAAGGAGTACGCTCCGGATGTAGTTGTCGTGGCTACGGGTTTTGAACCTTTCGTACCAAATATCCCAGGCGTTGAACATGCCGTCCTTGCAGACGACGTATTGGCTGGCAAAGTCGACGTCAGGGAGAGCGCAGTAATCGTTGGTGGAGGAATGGTTGGTTGTGAGCTTGGAATAGAGCTAGCCAAGAAGGGTAAGAAGGTCACAATTGTTGAGGCCCTCGCCGGTCTCGGTGCCCTCTTTGGCTGAACTCCTTTTCCCTTTTGTCTGCCTTTGGGCGGACATCCAAAACCTTTTATTTGAATCGGATATATCTACAAAAAGCTTTTTAATCCATTGTAATTATCCCAAGTGTATGAACTGGGAATATGTAAGCTCACTTGTCCCTGTCATAAATATAGGCATGGCCACCGCAACATTAGGGGTGCTCATTTATGTGTATTTAAAGCATAAGAAAAAGCCCCTCATTTACTGGTCAACCTCTTGGCTATTCTTCATACTAATGCAAGTGGCATTTTATATAGGGAACAAAGAAGGGATTGCAATTTTCTATACCCTCTTCTCAGGAATGATACTGGCCGGAACCATAAGGTACCGCAAGGATTATGGTGGTATTAGTGCGCTCCCCTACCTGGAGATGCTAGGGATTGTCCCCTTCCTCTTTGCCCTCTATGGTTTACTCTTAACTCATTTAAGGCTTCCCTATGGCTTTTTATCTTCTGTTGAAGTCCCCTTTGTCGTCCTTTCAGGGGTAGTCATAACATTGGCTGGTCATATTTTCATGATAATGAGTAGAAGGCACAGAGACAGCCTTTATCTCGGCACCTTGACAATTGCATTTGGCATATTCACTCTTTTATACCCAGTGAGAATGAGTTTTGCCAGATTTCATTGTATATGGAAATTCATCGCCACTATTGTGTCCTTATTTGCAGCCTTTTTCATAATAAGGCTTGTAACTTCCAGGGAGTTCCTGTTCTTTGAAGGGCCCGTGGATATGAAGGTCCCATTAAAACCCGGTGCTCGGCTTATAACTTCCAAAGAGTATGAAAGGGTAAAGAAAGAACTCAAAGAGTACCCAGTGCTGGCGTTTGTTAGGAGCTTAGACGTCCCGGAAAGATGGAATGTCTACTATTTAGGCGCTGACGAGCTAGAAGGCCATATCTCCCCAACAAATCTTGCATACCTGGCCCAGATGACGAGAGAATACTTCAGAGAAGCAAAAGAAAAAGGGGCCAGTGGTGTCGTGGTAATAGACTGTCTGGAGTACCTGTCAACGTACAACGGCTTTGAGTCTGTTGTGAAATTTTTAGCAACATTAGTGGATTTCGCTGTGACAAACAACGGCGTGCTTCTTGTAGTCCTCGATGAAGAAGCCTGGAATGAACGTC
>QMUI01000278.1 GCA_003660485.1 Thermococci archaeon
CAAAAATGGATATATTGAAGTCAAAGGGAGAGAGGGAAAGATAATAATAAAGATCAGCACTATCCCTTAGTTTCCTCGCTTGTGATATTTAATATGCCCTCCTTTACATTGGACATAACATTTCCTGCTGTTCTGTTAGCTATAGAAGCCTCACTATGGGTATAAGTTGCTACATAGCCAACGACTATAAATATTATTACTATTGTAATTCCCAATAGTATTAGATATTCAATAGAACCCTGTGACCTCCTCACTAGATTCACCTTTAAAAGTTTTATTTTTATTATAAATTTAAAAAGGGTTTAATAAGGAGAAATGTCTTCACTCTTTGGTTGCGTTACTAATTGCCTTGCTTATAGCACTCTGAATAAGCTGTCCTGCCTGGCTTACTGTATTGTTTGCCTGCGCTCCAGCAGTTTCACCAGTACTCCTTAGGTACTTAATCACTACTGCAACTATAATCAACGCAGCTGCAATCATGAAGAGGTATTCTATTGCACCTTGGGCCCTCCTCATGCCTTCCACCCCCTAAATATCCTTTCTATTAACTATTTTCATCGAAGCCTATATATACATTAACCCTCAATTCTGCTTATGATATAAACCATTTTTGTGGGTGTTGAAATATGCTCGTCATACTACACTCAGAGGGCGCAAATGTTAGAGAATCAATAAAAAACTTAAATAATTTGGCTCAAAGAAAGTTCCCACCACGTGGAAAAGTCACAACTTCAAAAATAAAGATATCAATGGGTGCTTTTCTTTCAATATCGATAATGGCGGTTTTTGACTTGGGAGAGCCCTATAAGCCTGGAATAATAGTGGACTACGCGGTCTCTGGGAATAAAGAGAAGGCTATAGAGGAACTTCAGGAAAAGCTAAACTCCAAGATAACCCCCGACATGGAAATTAAGGATTTCTCCTTAGAGACGTACACAACTCCAGTGACCAGGAGAACCTATGCCGTTGCAATCGTCCTTTATAACAGGCCGGTTAAGAGTAATTTCGAAGAGTTAAAATTGCAGAATAGAAGGAAAATCCTTGCGAAGTTACTTGAGCTGGTGAATTTTAACCCAAAGGCATTAAATATCTCAGAGCTTGCTAGGATGTTTGGTGTTTCTAGGGATACAATTTACAACGACATCCAGCAGATACTAAAAGGGCAGAAAAGCTGAAGTTTTTAAGCCCCCATCACATTCTTTTACTGGGATGGAAGATGACGCTCAAGGTAAGATTTCCAAAAGATATTCGCGAGTACGCGAGAAATGAGAAGGTTAAAGAATCATTCATCAAGCTCACTGAAACGGCTTTAGCACAGGCCATTGAGAATTTTCATAGGAGGATGATAGTTCTCCAAGGTGAAACTTTAGAGAAGGCTAAACTCGCAGGAATTCTTGCCGGAGGCGTCGCTCGAGTTCTCTCCGAGTACGTTCCAGAATTCCTCGAAAGGAAGCTTAGGGATACCGACAGGGTAGAGGTTCTGTACGCTACAGATGCCCTGGGTGAGGAAACGTACGGGAGAAAAAGATTTGAAGAATTTAGGAAGCATTTCTCCGTTCTTGCCCCGAATGCTGAATTAACATCTGTAACTTTCAAGTACAGTAGGGATATCCTGGGGAGGACTTTTGATGTCCTGATAATTGACCTTAGCTATGACTACTCGCCGAATGACCTGGGGAGAATCATCGAAACGGTTAGGGGTGGCGGGATAATCTTCGTTCTCACGAACCCATTTGAGAAGTGGAAGGACATGTGGACTGGATTTCACAAGAGTTTGGTTACCCCCCCGTACACGATAGAGGACGTGAAGAAGAGGTTTAACAGGAGGCTAATCAGAAAGTTCGCGGAACACAGGGGAATATACATAATAAACGCCGACAAGAAAAAGGTTGAAAGGAAGCCCAGGAAGTACAAGAGCCAAGCAAAGCTCCCGGAGAGGGAGAAAATTGAGATCCCAAAGGATACGAGGTTCCCCAGGGAGCTGTACGAGCTGTGCCTAACCAGAGGCCAAGTCGAAGTCCTGAAGGCCCTCGAGAGTCTAATAGAAGACGAGGGAATGATAGTCCTAACTGCTGATAGGGGAAGGGGTAAGAGTGTCTCCGTTGGAATAGCTGCCGTTGGGCTCGCCGTTACAAGCAGGAAGAAGAGGTTTAGGATAGTTGTTACGGCCCCAGAAATAGAGAACGTTCAGAGCCTGTTCAGGTTCGCGAAGAAGAGCTTGGAAGTGTTGGGTTACAAGACGAAGACCGTGAAAGAGAACGGCCTGATAAAAGAGCTGTACGCTAGGGGAATAGCCTTGAGGTACTATCCCCCAACGAAAGGATTCAAGCAGAAGGCTGACCTTTACATAGTCGACGAAGCAGCGGGAATTCACGTTCCAATTCTGCACAGGTACCTCGAAAAGGATAGGGTCGTGTTCTCCTCAACTATACATGGTTATGAGGGAGCTGGAAGAGGATTCTCAGTTAAGTTCCTCAAGAAGGCCAAGGAGAAGAGGGAGTACA